>JAGGWR010000097.1 GCA_021163445.1 Candidatus Tharpella aukensis | reverse complement strand
GCAAAAATTCCCGGAAATCATCGGCGAGATTAGAGGGCTTGGCCTCATGATCGGAGTCGATCTAAAAATTCCGGTAGGCGAGGTGGTCAGTGCTTGTCTTGAACAGCGCTTACTCGTCGGCTCGGCTGGCGATAATACATTACGGCTGACGCCGCCCTTGATTATTGAAGAGGCGGAAATTGAAACTTTGCTGCGGATTCTAACCGAAGTATTTTCAATCTGTCTCGATGTGGGGACAGACAACGAGGTGGGCACTGCCTGCACCACAAATGTCTCTCGCCAAGACGCAAAGACGCAAAGAGTTTAAATAATCAAGTTTTTTTATGGTTTTTCTTGGCGTCTTGGCGTCTTGAGTGAGCAAAGCGAACGGGCGAGAGACTAAATTTTCATGTTTTTTACGATATACTATCAGGAGTAAGTCACTGAATGAAAAAAGACTTTCTTGATCTTGCGCAGTGGTCACGTGATGAATTGGAATCACTTTTGACTCTGGCCGCAGAGCTAAAGGCTGCACCGGAGAAATTTTCTCAAATCCTGGCGGGTAAAAGCCTGGCCATGATTTTTAAGAAATCGTCAACCCGTACCCGGGTCTCTTTTGAGGTCGGTATGTTTCAACTTGGCGGGCAGGCGGTTTTTATGAGTTCGGCTCACACTCAGATTGGGCGCGGCGAACCGCTCGAAGATACGGCTCGGGTTCTTTCCCGTTATGTTGATGGTATCATGATCCGTACTTTTGAGCATAGCGAGGTTGTAACTCTGGCCCAGCATGCCACGGTTCCGGTTATCAACGGACTTACCGATTTTCTTCACCCTTGCCAGGTTCTCACCGATATTTTTACGATTAAAGAGCATCTCGGATTAGCTCTATCTGATCTTTCCGGGCTAAAAGTCGCCTATATCGGCGATGGCAACAATATGGCCAACTCCTGGATGAATGCAGCTTTAAGCTTTGGTCTTGATCTAAGAATTGCCTGTCCGCTTGGTTATGAACCCGATACGACTCTGCTTGAGCGGGTTAACCATGCGGATAATGCGGGCCAGGTTGCCGTTGTTCGGGAGCCTATGGCGGCAGCGCAAGGAACTAAGGTTTTAAATACCGACGTCTGGGCGAGCATGGGCCAGGAAGAAGAGGCGCTGGAACGGCGTCGAGTTTTTGCCGGTTATCAGATTAATGATGAGCTTCTTTTAGCTGCAGACCAGGATCCGCTGGTTCTACACTGTCTTCCGGCCCATCGCGGCGAAGAGATCACAGCGGCAGTTTTTGAACGTTATCAGGATCTGATTTTTACCCAAGCCGAGAATCGTCTTCATGTTCAAAAAGCCTTGCTGGTTAAATTGTTAAACAAGAGAGAGGAAAAAAATCATGAGTGATATTAAAAAAATTGTTCTCGCCTATTCGGGTGGTCTTGATACGTCGGTTATTTTGACTTGGTTAAAAGAAGAGTATAATTGCGAAGTGATCGCTTTTGCCGCTGATGTCGGGTTGGGACGCGAACTTGACGGGATTAAAGAGAAAGCTCTGGCTACCGGAGCCTCAAAAGTCTATGTCGACGATCTGCAGGAAGAGTTTGTGCGTGATTTCGTTTTTCCCATGTTTCGGGCAAATGCAATATATGAAGGAGTGTACCTTTTAGGAACCTCTATTGCTCGCCCTCTAATTGCCAAGCGCCAGATTGAGATTGCACGTCTTGAAGGGGCTGATGCCGTGGCCCATGGGGCTACCGGAAAAGGCAACGATCAGGTTCGTTTTGAGTTGACCTTCTATGGCTTGGAGCCCAAGATCAAAGTGATCGCCCCCTGGCGTAGTGACTGGGGACTGAATTCACGCGAGAAACTGATTGAGTACGCCAAAAATCATAATATTCCGATCCCGGTTACTAAAGATAAACCTTATAGTTCCGACCGCAATCTTCTCCATATCAGTTTTGAAGGCGGGGTTTTGGAAGATCCCTGGTATGAGCCTGATGAGGATATGTTTCAGCTTTCGGTTTCTCCGGAAAATGCACCTGACAAGGTCACTTATTGTGAAATTGAGTTTGTTAAAGGTGATCCGGTAGCCGTTGACGGGGTAAAACTAGGACCTGCGGCGCTCTTGACCCGCCTTAATGACCTTGGTGGAGCTAATGGTATTGGCCGGGTTGATATGGTTGAAAACCGTTTTGTCGGTATGAAATCACGCGGCGTTTATGAAACTCCGGGTGGTACTATTCTGCTTGCGGGCCGGCGTGCGGTTGAATCTTTGACAATGGATCGTGATGCAATGCATCTGCGTGATTCCTTGATTCCTGAATATGCCCGCATGGTTTATAATGGTTTCTGGTTTGCTCCGGAACGCGAAGCTCTGCAGGCGTTGGTTGATAAAACGCAAGAGAATGTCAGCGGCACGGTTAGGCTTAAACTCTATAAAGGAAGTTGCATGGTGGTTGGTCGTAAGTCCGAGGTTTCACTTTATCAGCCGGAAATGGCAACTTTTGAAGAGGATGTGGTTTATGATCAGTATGATGCAGAAGGCTTTATCAAACTTCAAGCGCTGCGTTTGAAGGCTCGGGCGGTTTTGAAAAAATAAGTCAAAGGCGTTTTCCCGCAGAGGCGTAGAGGCGCAGAGAAGGTCAAAAGCAAGGCGGATTTTGCTTTTTCTTTGCGTCTTGGCGTCTTGAGTGAGCGAAGCGAACGGGCGAGAGACAAAAAAAGTTAAGTTTTTTTTACGATAGACTTGCTGATATAAAAAAATCAAAAGCGTTTTCGCGCAAAGACGCAAAGACGCAAAGAAAACCATGACCGAGAATGATATTTGAAAGATTGTTGTTGATGCATCAATCAATGTTCATAGAGAACTTGGACCAGGGCTGTTAGAATCTGTTTATGAGATTGTTTTGTTTCATGAATTGTCAATCCGTCATTTACAGGTTAAGCGTCAGGTCTCCATACCAATTTTTTACCGTGATATTAAATTCAATGAAGGTTTTAAAGCTGATATTGTTGTTGAAGAAAAGGTTATTCTGGAGTTAAAATCTGTTGAGAGAGTTTTGCCGGTACATAAAAAACAACTTCTGACCTACATGAAACTCACTGGTTGTAAGCTTGGTTTTTTACTTAATTTTAACGAAAGTTTACTCAAAGATGGAATAACTCGCTGTGTCAATAAGCTCCAAGAATAATCTTTGCGTCTTTGCGTCTTTGCGCGAGAAATGCTTTTCTGTTTTATATGGGGATACTCCAAAGTTTAAATTATCCCTATTAACAATTATAGTTGTCGTTGTCCTTCTTTTAGATCTTTGGACCAAGGCGCTGGCGTTACAGCACCTTTCTCCGGTTTACCCAAAAAAAATCATCGACGGTTTTTTTTCGTTGACTCTGGTTATGAACTCAGGCGTTGCGTTCGGGGTTTTCAGCGGGATTGAAAGTTCGATAAAAGCCTACCTGCTGCTTGCCCTCTCCGGGGTAACCGTTGGCCTGGTCATTTTCTACTATTTTTACGAAAAAAGTATGCATATTGCCGCCCGTTTTGGGCTGGCCCTGGTGGTCGGCGGGGCATTTGGCAATATGATTGATCGTTGGCGTTTCCATAAGGTTGTCGATTTTCTTGATTTCTACTGGCAGAACTATCATTGGCCGGCTTTTAATATTGCCGATTGTGCGATCAGCATTGGCGTGACCCTTCTTCTGCTTGATGCACTTTTATGTATTAAGAGACAGTAATTCCAAATGTATCCAATCCTTTTTAAACTTGGGCCGTTGACTCTTCATACGTACGGTTTTTTCGTTGCCTTGGGTTTTTTATTAGCTCTGACCTGGACGCATCATGAGAGCCTGCGACGGGGCCTGGATCCAGAGATTTTTCACGATCTATTTTTTTACATCGTGGTTGCTGCTCTGATCGGGGCGCGGTTTTTCTATGTTGCGCTTAATTTTTCTTATTTTCGTCAAGACCCTCTAGCTATTTTGCGTCTTTGGGAGGGCGGGCTTGTTTTTTACGGTGGTTTCCTTTTTGCCGTACCGGTTTTTATCTGGCGCATACGTCGTTGGCAAAAGCCTGCGTTTGAGATTCTTGATGTTGGAACCCCGGCTTTGGTTTTGGCCCAAGCCGTTGGCCGCATGGGTTGTTTATCAGCTGGTTGTTGTTATGGTAAGCCGTGTGATTTAGGGATAGCAATTATTTTCAATAATCCTCTTAGTCATGCCCCTTTGCATCAAGCTTTACATCCAACTCAAATCTATCACGCGTTGGCGAATCTTGCAATTTTTATTGTTTTAGTGATTATTTCACGGCGTTCTTCGCGGCGTGGGATTCTGGTTGTAGGTTATCTTCTCCTCTATGGGGCTTTGCGTTTTATAGTTGAATTCTGGCGTGGTGATCCTCGCGGTTTTCTTGACGGGTTTTCTACTTCGCAATGGATTAGTGTTGGTCTCGTAATTTCTGGTATTCTACTTTGGTTTTTTAAGGTCAGGAAGGATAATCTTGTATAAAACTATCGCT
>JAGGWR010000005.1 GCA_021163445.1 Candidatus Tharpella aukensis | reverse complement strand
TAACCTAAAACGGGTTGGGCTTCGACGATATACTCGCCATCCATCTCTAAGAGAACCCGCAAAACTCCGTGCGTACTCGGATGCTGCGGCCCCATATTGAGAAAGAAGTGATTATCGTTGATTTCGGATGCCGGCTCAAGATCGGCATGAAGAGCGTTATTTTCAGTTAAATTTCCCATCAGCCCTGTTCCGCCTTCTCTGCTTCAGGTTTTTCCTCTACAGGCACCGTGAGCGTTAGCGAGGAAGTACTCTCGGGGTGCGGTGCCCAGCGAACCGCAGCCGACTCCTTAAGATCCTCGTCTTTTTTAAGCAAAGGTTTCAGATCAACATCCTCTTCCGCCAGGATCAGAGGAACAAGATTGGGATGATCGGTAAAAATGACGCCGTAAAAATCTCTGGTTTCGCGCTCGTGCCAATTGGCTCCCTGATAGATATCAGAAATTGTCGGAATCGTGTTATCGGCTGAGACCGGCACCCGTACAACGAAACGACAGGCCCGCTCAAAACTGGCAAACTGATAAACAATCTCGATCGCCGGTTTAACATGGAGGCCACCAACAAAGACCAGAAACATCTCCTGGCTAAGCATACATTCGGCCAAAGAGCGCAATTTGTCCGCTTCCAGATCAATCTCAAAATGGTAGCCGCGTGCTTCAAAGTCGCACGCCTCAACCGGAATCGACAACTCAGTCAAAGCGCTGATAAGTTTCTCAGTAGCTGGGTGCATCGGATATCTTCCTCTGGGGGAATGGATGACGAACCCCGGCAATCTTCTCTTGAAGTTTCAAAATCCCCTCAAGCAGACCTTCGGGACGCGGCGGGCAGCCGGGTACATAGACATCGACCGGAATCAACTTATCGATCCCTTCGATCACATTATAGTTCTCTTCGACAGCAAAAGGGCCGCCGGAAATTGCACAATTACCCATGGCGATCACCCATTTTGGATGGGGCATCTGATCGTAAAGGGTCATCACCGCCGAAGCCATCTTCTTATTTACGGTACCGGCGACAATCATCAGATCACTTTGGCGCGGCGAGGGCCGAAAAACTTCAGAACCGAAACGCGAGATGTCAAACCGGGCCATACCCAGACTCATCATCTCGATCGCACAACAGGCCAGACCGAAGGTCATCGGCCAGAGCGAATTAGCTCGACAGAGATTAAAAATATCATCGGCCAATTTGTGCTTATAGATAGGCCCCGGATCACTTACGACCAGATCACCCGGTGCCCCGCGCTCAAGCCGAGCCTGGAGCTCGGCCGAGTATGAGTGAACGTTTAGTTTGCCTCTCTCTTGATCGCCCACGTAAAAACTCCTTTAACCCACACATATGCGATTGCCAAGGTCAAAATTCCAACAAAAATAAACAGCACCATCACCCCATGCAGTCCGGATACACGATCGTAGGCGGCGGCAACCGGGAAGAGATAGAGAATATCAACATCAAAAGCGAGAAAAATCAGGGCATAGAGGTAATAGGCCGCCCCGAAGCGGATGTCCCAAGCTGTACCATAAGTATCCATGCCGCACTCGTAAGTGAGCAACGTCTTCTTATTAACTGTACGGGGACGAAAGATATCGGAAATAACGAAAGGCGCGACCCCGGCAATAATACCACCGGCCAGAACCACGATAATATAGACAAAATCAAGTACGTGCGGAGCAGGCATTAACAAACCCCCTGGATCTTAGTTGAGTCGGCCCTTTTTAAGCCAAACTTAAACCGGAAAACAAGACCGTTCGCCTCCTCATTCAGAGCCGTTTTAAAACAGCCCTAGCGAGAAATCGAAGAGAGACATAATCCATTAAAAATACAAAGTCAAGATTTTTTTGTCTTCTATTCAAGCATAAAATAATTAATAATTACACTTCATTGGAATCATTAACAATAACCGTAATTTAGCAAATATTGTATATTATGTTCAAAATATTCAATATCTCTATAGAACAGCGTCACAAAATACCAGGAGGACTAAAATAAAAAAAGGCCAGCAGATTTCAAGCTGCCGGCCTTTTTATTTAGACTAAAATCAAGCCGATTATTCGCCGCTTAAATACTCATGCATTGCGACCGCCGCTATCTTCCCGGCACCCATCGCCTGGATCACGGTAGCCGCGCCGGTGACAATGTCGCCGCCGGCATAGACTCCCGGCATATTTGTCGCCCCGGTTTCCGGATCGGCGTCGATATTACCCCAACGGTTAGTTTTCAGATCGGGCGTTGTTGACGGAACCAATGGATTAGGGCCGTTACCGATAGCCACAATTACAGTGTTAACCTCAACCACAAATTCAGAACCTTCGATCGCCACCGGACGCCGGCGGCCGGACTCATCAGGCTCGCCAAGCTCCATTTTAACGCACTCAACCCCTGTCAGCCAACCCTCTTCGTTACCGATTAAACGCTCGGGATTTGCCAGGAGCAGAAACTCAACCCCCTCCTCCCCAGCGTGATGAATCTCTTCGTCACGTGCCGGCATCTCATCCATCGAACGACGATAGATGATATACGATTTTTCCGCCCCTAAACGCAAAGCCGTGCGCGATGAATCCATGGCCACGTTACCGCCGCCAAAAGTCGCAACCCGTCCCCCTTTGGGAATCGGGGTATCATATTCAGGGAAAAGATAAGCTTTCATCAGGTTTGAGCGGGTCAGATACTCATTGGCCGAATAGACACCATTAAGATTTTCGCCCTCAATCTTCATAAAGACCGGCAAACCAGCTCCGGTGCCGATAAAACAGGCGTCAAAACGCTCTAAAAGTTCATCGACGGTCTCAATCTGACCAACAACATAACTCTCAACAACTTCAACGCCCAAGGCTTTGAGATAATCGACCTCAGCCTGAACTATTGCTTTAGGCAGACGAAACTCAGGGATACCATAAACCAAGACACCACCGGTTTTGTGCAGGGCTTCGAAAATTGTCACTTGATGACCAAGCTTAATAAGATCCCCAGCTACCGTCAATCCGGCAGGGCCGCCACCGATAACCGCAACCTTCTTGCCGGTTGCGGGCAGGATTTCGGGAAGTTTCATTTCACCTTGAGCCCGCTCATAGTCGGCCGCAAAACGCTCAAGCCGACCAATCGCCACCGATTCGCCCTTTTTAGCGAGCACACATTTGGCCTCACACTGGCTCTCTTGCGGACACACCCGGCCGCAAACTGCGGGCAGAGCATTGGTCTCTTTCAGTTTGTGAGCCGCTCCAATAAAATCACCATCCGCAATCAGGCCGATAAATTCCGGAATTTTGACGTTTACCGGACAACCTTCAACACACTTTGGTTTTTTGCAGCGTAGACAACGGCTTGCTTCCAGCATCGCAGTCTCATTTAAGTAACCAAAAGGAACCTCTTCGAAATTACGCGCTCTAACTTTGGCTTCCTGTTCCGGCATCGGATGCCGGGGGAGTTTTTTTGCCTTATTTACTTTCTTCTCTTCAGCCATTACTTATCACCTCCGCACTCATCACAGCAACCACATGTATCACCGTGCTGGTAGCGTTCGACCGCCACTTTTTCCTGTTCCAGATAGATGCCCTGACGTTTCAGCATCTCGTCAAAATCAACCTTATGACCATCAAATTCAGGCCCGTCGACACAGACAAATTTAGTCTCACCACCAACCGTCACCCGACAGGCACCACACATACCCGTCGCATCAACCATAATCGTTGGCAAACTGACCAACGTCTTAATCCCGAACGGTTCAGATGTTTTGCTGACAAACTTCATCATGATCGGCGGTCCGATACCGATAACCAGGCCGATTTCACCACTTTCCCGATTTTTCTCCAAAAGCTCCTGCTCAACCTTAGTTACCAGGCCGTGAATTCCATAGGAGCCGTCATCGGTACAGACATAGAGCTCATCACTTAAATCCCGCATCTTATCTTCCCAAAAAAGAAGACTCTTGGTGCGCGCTCCAAGTATCGTGATAATTTTGTTGCCATCAGCTTTTAAAGCTTTGACAATATTATGGGTCGGGGCAATGCCGATGCCGCCGGCGACGCAAAGCACGGTACCATAATCACCCATATGTGTAGGTTGACCCAGCGGCCCGATGAAATCGGCCAGACAATCACCGACTTCAAGGGCACCCAGTGCCATCGTACTTTTGCCGACTTCCTGAAAGATTATGGTCACCAGACCCTTTTCCGGATCGGTATCCGCCACCGTCAACGGCACTCTTTCACCAGTCTCATTTAGACGAAAGACAACAAACTGGCCCCCTTTCGCTTTTTTGGCGATACGCGGCGCTTCAATCTGCATCATCTTGACGCTCGGGTTCTTGGAGAACTCCTCTTTCGTGACAATCCTGTTCACGATCTTGCTCCTTAAAATAAAAATTTAGGTAACTATTCAGC
>JAGGWR010000034.1 GCA_021163445.1 Candidatus Tharpella aukensis | reverse complement strand
GAAGGGTGAAGGCGGGAGGATGAAATCTATTTTTTCATCCTCCCGCCTTTTTACTTGAAATAACCCATTACTATTCGGCCGCCGGAACAGCATTAATTCCGGAATAGTACCTGCCAATGTTGTGACTATTGGGGTTGGGGTTCTTGTAAAGAGCGAATGCGGCAATACCTGAAGTTGATCTGAGATAAATTTTCCCGCTCAGAGGAGGAGCGAAAAGATCGGAGAGGAGGTAACTGGCGCTGCCATGCGCAGGCAACTCCCGATTCTGCGGACTACAAGCACTGGTTGCTCCAACAGGGTTAACATTAGTCAGGGTTACGGTTACCTCCTGGTCATGGGGGTTGCAAATAAAGATTATCGTCTCCCACCCATCTTGCTGGGCAATATGGGGAACCACGAGATAATCATTCAGTTCGCTGACAAACGGAATATCGGCCATCAAAAGCGGCGTCCCGTTTTCGCCTACAAAAGCAAGACCGGCAAGAGCTTGATGTGAATTCACATAGATCCAACCACTACCGGTGACCCCAGCCGCCACAACAAATGCGCTTTGGCCGCCAGCGGGCAGATTTTTAACGTCTTCGTATAAAGGAGTACCGCCGGCCGGGCCGTAAACCATGACTTTTAAATCAGTGGTTACTCCGCTGTAAGCATTGCTTAAAGCCAATCCAGTCCAGTTTCCGATACCGGACTCAAAAGAAGGCAAGTAGTAATTATATGGGCCTGGAGTATAATCACCGGGACAAACCAGATCACTGCCGTTGCAATCCTGGTCGATACCATCACCGCAGATTTCGGTTGCACCGGGATGAAGGTCAGAATTACTATCATCACAATCTGAGCTGTTAATCACATACCCAAGGGGCCGGTTAGTTGTGTCTTGATAGATATACATGTCTCCATACCCGTCGCCATCACCATCGCGATACCAGCGCGTCGAGCCCAATCCTGTAAAAATTTTTACGGCTGCAGCGTTCCTCCCCCCACCAATGGTGACTATTAAGTGATTTTGATCAGCAGAAAGTACAATATCAATAATCGGCCCGGTATTTATTGGGGCATAAACTTCCTCAAACGTTGTTGTATCAAATATTTTTAAGATTCCGTCATACCCCCCTGCAATCAAATATTTCCCATCACTAGAAACTTCAAGTGCAAAAACATAGTGACTAAACGCATTTATTCTACGAACCTCCTGCAAGGTTTTAGTACTAACTATTGAAATGCTACCATCGCCGTACCCGCCACCAAAGGCAACATATTCATCATTATTAAAAAAGACTGGAGAGTAAGAACCAGACAAGCCGTCTATCTCCACTTTCTCAAGTGAAATCCCAATTTTATACAACCACAGATGACTTGATTCATAACCTTCAGTAATGGCGAGCATCGTATTATCATTTGACCAAGATGCTTCAAGATCACAATAAGTTCCCTCTAATGGCATTTTAATGGGATATTCCAAAGAGTTGCCAATCCCTTTAAAATTATCAGGATTGATTATGGATATACTCTCAACACTACTACTGCTGGAGTGGTTAAATGTTGCTATATTCTCTTTATCTCTTGAGACAAAAAACTTACTCTCCTTCAAATCTGTTTGACTTTCCTCAAACTGACTCGTCAAAAATATAGGAGTTGGCGCACAAGACTCAGAAAACAATAATCCTGAATCAGCTAAGTACGCAAGTTGACAAGTCCAATGATTCACAGGCCTTTCGTGCAACGTTGAATGACTCACGACATCATAGGTAATTATGGTATTCGACTCGGAGCCCCCATCAGATACAAGGTATGAGATAAGAGACTTCTCTCCAGAGATGAACGTATCAACACATTGTACACTATTTGAGTCGTATTCAATTGTCTCGAAAAGAACAAGCTCAGGAGGTGATGAATTGTTTTTTTTCCGGTCGGTCTCAAGCCGAGGTGAGTTTTCTTTCACGCCACGACTTTGCACCGCCAACCCCGGCACCGCATTAATCCCGGCATAGTAACTACCGCCACTTTTCGTATCGCCGTAAAGGGCAAAGGCGACAACTGCGCCGCTGGCGCTGATACTGATACTGCCAGCCAACTCGCTCTCGGTAGCAAACGTAGCGGCAAGTTGGCAACTGGTGCTGCCATGGGCCGGAATTGGGTAAGTTTTTACATGCTCAACAATTCCCTCTGGTGTTATATGTCTGAACCGCACAGTCACGGGCCGGGCCTGGGGATTACAGATTAAAACAGTTGTATCCCAGATAGTGCTTTGGGCGATATGAGGAATGACCAACTCAGTTGCGGGTTCACTGACAAAGGAGATATCTGCCATCAACTCAAGATTGCCTTTACCAAGAAAAGCAAGCCCGGTCAGCGGTTGATGTGAATTAACCAGAATCCAACCCCGGGCCGCAGTTGGCGGCACCACAGGAAAAGCCTCCTGGCCATCGATTTCCAGAATTTTGTCATCAATAGTCTGCAATACATTGCCATTCTCATCATAAACCGTCACCGTCACCGGCGCCCGACTGGTTTTGCTGCCATTAGCCAAAGCCAGTCCGGTCCAATCATTACCGACGGTAGAAAGATAAGGAAGATAATAGTTATAAGACCTTTCCATAGCCCCTGCGGGAGAGGAAAAGGCGCTACCCAAACTCAAACAAAATAAAATTATAAAAAATGGCCGTAAAATATCTCTCATTTTTTGCACAATATTTCTCCTTTGGATGTATTATTAGACGTTTTCGGCAGTTTCATTGCCCTTTGTCATCTTATAAAACAGCACTTGCTGATGATCAACCAGTTCCTCGGTCTCGCCGGTAATATTGAATCCCAGCTTTTCATAAAGTGATATCGCAATAGGATGGGTTTTCCTGACGATCAGCGAAATATCTTTGCAATTCAGTTCGCCAAAGCCTATGCCCAAGGCTTTTTTTACCAGCAGTTTTCCATAACCCTTGCCCAACAAGTCAGGATTGATCAATATCCGAAACTCATTCTCATTATCAATAATAAAAAAGAAGACACCGATGATGATATCACCCTCTTTAGCCGTAAAACAGTGAGAACTCCCGGAAGAACAATAAGTATCGATCCAACCGCCTTCCTGTAGAGCATAATTAAACCTGGAATGTTCTTCTCCATACTGCCATGCAGCAATTAACGATTTATCATTTTCTTTCAGCTTCTCGATAGTCAACTTCATGCGCAGATATGTCCCATAATTATCTAGGAGGCTATCCGAGAATGCTCTTTTTCCCCAGCTCTTCGTTATTTTTTGAAAATAATGCTCGGAATACTAAATGTATACTGCGCCCAGTAGGAAGTGCCCTTGGGGTATGCTTTATTTTCAAAAAATGCCTCAATCTGAGAAAAAATTTCTATTCTCTGCCAGCCTCCTAGGGCAGTACAATTCGATCTTCGAATGAGCCGTTGTCATAGGTTTCCGAGCGCATAAAACGGGGCCGGTCGCCCATTTCATCAAAATCGTAATAATCATACTCATAATCAAATTTGAACGTATGAGGGCCATGCAGCAGGGGCAGCGTGAAGGCAAAAATCTGGCTATCCATATCGGAAATATAGAGAGTCGGGGTAGAGGCTTTGGCAACCTCCACATTTTCCAGATCAACAACCTTTAAATTAAGCTTAAAATAGTCGAGATCGGACGTATAATCGTTTTGAATAACACCCACCAATCTCAATTGATCTTCAAGCCGACCAACACTATACTTAATACTGAAATTATAGACACTCATGCTCTGCTGCGTAAAGATCTTACCAGTCGCTGGCGGCGGCTTAACCGTCAGCGGCGCACAAGCAGAGACCAGAAAAAGAGCAACAATTAAAATTAAAAAAGATTGTCCACGAATTTTTTTGAGTTCCACGACAGTACCTCCTCTTAATCTATCTTCTCCGACCGCCGCCACCGCGACGACCTCCACCACTGCGATGGCCACCACTGCGGCCGGAACTTGGTCGCGAACGCTGCATACTTCGACTTGGCTGCGAACTTCTCTGGCTGCGAAAATTGTTAGTTCGCTGCGTCCCGCGCTGGCGTGATTGGTAACTACGATTCAAATTATTTGATCTGGTTGCCGGGCGATTTACCTGACGGGTCGATGGGCGCACAGTTGAGCCCCCCCGGTTAACGGCCCCGGTTGAGGGACGATTTGCCGGTCGGTTTGCCGGCCGGTTTGACGGCCGGTTTGACGGTCGCACATTCGACGGGCGGTTAGCGGGTCGATTCGATGGGCGATTCGATGGGCGAACATTAGCTGGGCGATTTGCCGGACGATTAGCAGCCGGTCGATTTGTCGGCCGGTTAGCGGGCCGCTTATTTTTACTCCAACCGCCACGAGTTCTGGTTTCCCATTTATTGCTAACTTTACGATGGATATTACCCTGACGATCGGCAAAAACATTGTTGGCCCGACGATTCGCCGGTTTTACGCCGCTGCCGCTACCGCCACCACGATTTGGTCTAAGTGCCGGTTTAGCTCCACCACTGCTACCACCTCCGCCGCGACCCGGTCTGAGTGATGGTCTTGAACCACTGCCGCCGCGTCCCGGCCGAACTGCGGGTCTGACGCCGCGATTTCGATTTCCCCGACTCCGATAAAGATCGGGCCGTGGTCGATGATGACCGGGGCGGTAACCAGGTCGGTTTCCATGACCACCACCATGTCCATGCCCATGTCGATGGCCATGCCGATAACCCCGACGATAACCACAATAGTAACCCGGCCCCCACCAGCCGCCATAATAACCGCTGCCGTAATAGAAATTAAAAGGGCCGTTAGAGTAGCTGAAACCAAAACCCCAGCCGCCCCAGGAATTATAGCGCACCTGAAAACCGTAGGTTACCGGATACGGATAATAGACCGAACCATACCAATAAGGATAGCGGTAACCCGTGCCGTAGACCACCGTGGGCCCGTAGACATAGGTTTGCGTATAACCCGGCGTATAACCGATATAAACCTCGTCCGGAGTAACACTGTAGATGCGAACGTGGGTTACATTATAGAGTGGATTATCGGGCGGAATTGTATAGATCTTTTCGGGAATCGCATCCGCCACCCGCCAGGGGCCGGTCGCAGTTTCGGAAATGTACCAGACCGCATCATCGCAGGCATAGTATTTACGTTTACAATAGATTACCGGTGTAGCGCTGTTAGTCGCATAGATCATCCGGGTACCGGTGACCGTCTCAAAGCGCGGATTACCGTCATACTTGACCACAAGATCAACCTTTTTCCGATCAACTCTGGCGGTCTGGGGCACCTGGGCCTCCAAAACCGCCTCGCGGGCCGCCTTGGTTCCGGGTACGGCGTAAAGAACCGTCGCCAACTCTGAATCTTCGGGGATAGCGGCAAAATCGGCGGGCAGTTTTTCACCAGGAACGTACTGCCAGGGGCCATTGAGACTTTTGCTCGAAAACCAGCGACCGGCAAGAAGAATGTAGATCTCCTGACTCTCGATCAGCATAAAAACATCGCTGTCAGAATTACTCAGATAGAGAAGTCCGGTATCTTTAATTGGCGTATATTCGGGTTTCCCGGTAGCCGAAATAAGTTCGGTCGGCTCCGTGGCCAGCACAATTTTCGGCACCGGGCCCGGCTTGAAATCTTTATCAGGATAGTCAGCCTTTACCTCCTCATCAGCCGCATCGGGTTTCGGCGCCCGCTTGGCCACGGCGGCCGGAACTTTATCCGCAACCTGCCAGTCACCCTTAATATCTGATGCTTTGTACCAAGTTTTCTGGTCGGCATTAAGATAGTAGGTTTTCTCTTCTGGAACCAAAAAAATCGTAAACGGGGTATTGACAACCCGCATCAAAGAGCTCTCTTTGTCACTGGCCAGACGGGGCTCACCGTCTAAAGTTACAAGAATAGCGGGCTCCGACATAAAAATAATCTTTGGCGGATCATGTTTGATCTGCTCCACCATTTCGCCTTGGGTCACAGCCGTCTCTATCGAGGTCAGCAGACGATCAAGAGAGATCGGCAACTCCCATTTGGGCACCTCTTTTTCAAGAAGCTGACGAAAACGCTCAAGTTCCTTGTCATCTTTAAACGGTATCCGGGCATCGGTCACTTTAAACCCGCGCATAATCGCCAGGCGCTCCCGGTGATCGGTATCGAGGGTAGCCGTAAACCAGAGCGCTCCAAACTGCGGCTCATCGCCATTTTTAAATTCGAGAGAGATCGCCGTCCGACCTTTCAGAATATTGCCCTCCAGACTCTCCGGCTGGGGCTGGTAGATAACAATTGTGGCTTCGGACGCTTCAATCTCGCGCGGCCAGACATTTTCCGGAATTTCACCTGCAACTGAAGCCGCAGTTGGAGCCGCATCGTTAACTTTATCGGCAACGTTAACGTTATCGGCAGTTTTTTTCACCATTTCCTGGGCCTGAACCATTGTCCCACAGAATACGATAAGAACAAAAAATAAAACTATCCGCCATTTTAAATTATGCCACATTATTTGATATCTCCTTTATCAAGCTTTTCCGTCGCTCGTACTAATTCAGCTAAAGAGGCAACCTCCATCTTGCGCATGATGCGGGCCCGGTGCGTCTTTACCGTATTCTCGCTCACATCGAGATCAAAAGCGATCTGCTTGTTCATCGTACCGGCAACCACAAACCCATGAATTTCATGTTCGCGCGAGGTTAATGATTTAATCCGTCCTTTAATCAGATTTATTTCGGCCTGTTCCACTCTTGTCTGCCGGTTTTGTTCAATAGCGCGGTGAATGGCGTCAAGAAGATCCTGAGCTTCAAAGGGCTTCTGTAAAAAATCCACTGCCCCAGCTTTCATGGCCCTGACACTCATCGGTACGGTTCCATGCCCGGTCATGAAAATGATGGGAATTGAAATACCTTTTTTTACCAGTTCATCCTGAAGCTCCAGCCCGCTTAAGCCGGACATGCGAATATCCAGAACCAGGCAGCTGGTTCTGTCCGGCAGATCATATTCCAGAAAATCCAGGGCCGAGGCAAATGTTTCAGTTTTTAGTCCAACCGACTTGACCAACTGCTCCAGGGAGTCGCGAAGCAGTGCATCATCATCCACAACATATACAACCGCATTAGATTTAGTCATATTTAACCCTCCTCATAAATCGGTACGGTAAAGGAAAAAGTTGACCCTTTACCGGAATTCCTGGTGGCCCACAGGCGGCCGCAGTGCTCTTCTATTATCGTGCGGCTGATCGAGAGGCCCATGCCCACGCCTTCAGGTTTAGTGGTGTAGAACGCATCAAACAGAACATCACTTTGTTGCTCATCGATACCTACACCACTATCTCGCACCGATATCGTGACCACATCGGATTCAACTCTACGCACTTGGACAATCACTTCGCCAAAACCGTCCCCGCGATCTTCAACCACTTCAATAGCTTCAATAGCTTCAATAGCATTAATAATCAAATTAATAATAACCTGTTGCAGCTGAATTCGATCACCAAAAACCGGCGGCAGACCACCGGCAATTTCAAGTTTAAGTAAAATATTCTGCTCTTCGGCCTTTCTCCGAACAAACACCAGTACGTCCTGCATTACAATTTCAATCTCAAGACGTGACTGTTTAAATGACTCTTTTTTCAAAGCCATACGGATCCGTTTAACTACCTCTTCCGCCCGCCGGTTAGCAACCACAACCCCGGCCAGGGCTTTGATGACGTCTCCGGTATCCTCTGGATTATTATTAAGAAAATGCTGGCCCGCCTCGGCATAATTTCGCACCGCCGACAAGGGCTGATTGATCTCGTGGGCCAGGGATCCTGCAATTTCTCCCATAGCCTGGACCCGCGAGAAGTGGGCAAGTTCATCCTTAAGCCTTTGCGATTCATCTTCCGCCCGGCTGCGCCTCTGATGTTGCACGATCAAACCGATCAGAAATAAAGCCTGAACTAAGATGATAACAAATGTGCCAATTATCTCCCATTTATGATCCCTCCAAAGGGATGGCTCACGGTACAAAACAATACTACCCGCCGGCAATTTGGATTCGTCAATTGACCAGCGTTTTAGTTGCCGGGCGTCAAACATAAACTGATTACCCTTCTCCATAAACTCTAAATTGGTCAAAGGTTCTCCACCTAATATTTTTATAGCAATTTCAGCATATTTCTTCCCCTGATTAACCGTATCAAACAGATTTCCCCCGACGATCCCATAGCCCAAACCGGTATCGGTCATGCCAAATGTGGGAGCATTAGCTTTTTTTGAAATATTTGCGCCAATCTCACGCGGCACAAATTCCCGCCCATCAGCGTCGTGATACATGGTTAGATATAAAATTGCGGAATTTTCCGGGAGCCGGGCAACCTTCAAGAGAAGCTCTTCGATCAATAAATCATCAAG
>JAGGWR010000165.1 GCA_021163445.1 Candidatus Tharpella aukensis | reverse complement strand
CGCGTTATGCTTTTGCCGACAATAATTTTGACGCGGCTTTGGCGACGTTGGCCGGTTTGCCGGAGGTTTGCCCCGATCCCGATCTCAAAAGGCAGATGACCTTGCTTTTGGCCCAAATCTATCAGCAGCAGGGGGATTTTCCCAAATCACGCAGCCAGTATCTGTCAGTTATTGATATACGCCGTAGTGATCATGCAGCTTTTGTCGCTTTTGCCGGTCTCGGAGCTCTTTTTGCCGGGCAGGGAGAGTTCGACGAAGCCCTCTTTTTTTACGATAAGGCGGTTAAAAATTCGCTTCCGGCCGAGGCAGCAGCGGCGGCTTTGGCCCGGGCCGCAGTTTTAGAAAAGGCGGGTCGAGTCGAAGCGGCGGAGCAAGCTTATCTGCGTTTTAGTTATCTCTTTCCGGAGCAGAAAAAACTGGTTGTTGATGCTCTGCTGGCGGTGGTGCGGCTGGCTCAAAATGAGCAGAATGTGCAAACCGTAAAAAAAATGAGAGAAAAGTTGAAAACCATGACCCTGACGCCGACTCAGCAAAAAGAGTTGAAAAAACTTGTTGCCGAAAATGTGGGAGCAAGATAGAATTACGATAAAGATTAAGTTTGCAGATTAGCTGAAATGTTGGGGTTGGCTGGTGTTATCTATTTACCCAAGACCAAGCAATTGAGTCTGATTCTAACGCTGTTGACTTTCTTGTATGCCTACTCTCTACATACCCCTTAAAACTGTATTAGACGCTGATATGGTGTATTCTAGAGAAAATATATAGCGTTAATATGCAGACTTTTTTCTGTTTAAATAAATCGTTCGGCTGAGATAATAGCAATATTTGAGTAAACAATATGCAAATTGATGAAATTAAATTTAAAACTGGTGATTTAGTTAAAGTAAAATATGGTACAGAAGATCCAGATTTTGGGAACGATATAAGCGGTTGGCAGGGTAATATTTTTGAAATTAATGATGGAATCATTGGTGTAAACTGGGACAGTCACACTCTTTCCAATTTTCCTGAAAAATATATTTCACAATGCGAAGAAGACGGCCTGGACTGGGAAAAGATATATTTACCAAGAGATGATATTGAAAAATCAAAATTACATTATTTGGCAAACGATTTAGAGCAAACAATCAATTCAATTCGCTCAAAACACCAATGGGACTATCTTGGCGATGCTGGCAAGCGTATAAAAAAAATTCTTGGACATATTGATTATGAAGACTATTTTGCTATTTTAGAGACTTGGGATAAATATTTAAATAACAACTTATCTCTCCCCTTTGATGCCGAAGTATCAGAATATCAAGACAAGGGGCCTTTACAGCAAGGCAATAAAATAAGAGTATATGAGTTAATAAGAAGCAATGAGAATTATGGAATAATAATTAAACTAAGATTAAACCGGAAAGTATATCATTTCCCGTTGTGCGACATAACAGTCATTAACAAAAAATCAAATAATTACATTTTGATAGATGATTATTGCACTTGGTTCGCAAACAGATAAAAAAATATTGTCCTCATCCGGGACTAAATCGGCAAAAATCGCCGAACCAAAGCATACAGCCTCGACCGCGAATAGCCGCCCGTTTTTTGTTTGAGCATCACGGCGCGGCGGCTGATGCAGGTCGTTCTGGCCCCAAACTATAACAATTGACAAGAGGAGTATGATATGTCCATTGAAATACCACTTGAGACATTATCAGTATCTGAGAAAGTCCGTTTATTGGAGAGTGTATGGGATAGCCTTTGCAGTAAAACAGGTGATGTGCGATCGCCAGAGTGGCATCGCGAAGTACTTGATGCCCGAAAACGCCGTCTGAAAAATGGTCAAGCAACAGTTTCTCCTTGGAATGAAGCAAAGACACGTTTATTGGAAGTGGGAAGATGATTGTTGATATCTCATCAGATGCTGAAGAGGATCTCGTCGAGGGTTACTGGTTTTATGATCGTCAATCCCTTGGTCTTGGAGATTATTTTCTAAGTTGTTTGATTTCCGATATTGAGTCTTTGGCATACTACTAACTTAGTGTTGAATTTAATGATTCTATAAAAAATACCGGGGTGCGGAGATCGGGATCGGAGTACGTTAATCAGCTCATATGATTGAAGGGCACAGATAAATACGAATTAATAATTGAAAGCAAGAAAATCTGTGTCCATCCGTGTTCATCTGTGGTTTAAAAAAAATGGCTGGACAATTATCATCTTTTTTGATTAAGAAATATACTAAGAGCCGAAAAATCTTTTCGTGTGTTTCGTGGTCATACTTTTGATTTTGTTTTATTTTGACTTTGTGTTTTCAGGTAGATTGTAAGCTCGTAGTATTACATTAGATTTTTATTGAATGAGGTTAGTTGATGTATCAATTCGTTATGAAGGGCGGGTATCTGATGTACCCGATTATGTTGTGTTCGGTTCTTACTCTGGCCATCTTTTTTGAGCGTCTTTTTGCTTTGCGCCGGAGCCGGATTATTCCGGAAAAATTTATTATTGAGGTCAGTGATCTGGTGCGTCAGCAGCGGATGGAAGATGCCATGACCCAATGCCGGCTCAATAACTCTTCGATTTCCCGGGTTTTGATGGCTGGTATCTCGCGTCATAAAAGAACGCGTCAGCAGGTCAAAGAGGCAATTGAAGATGTCGGTCGTCTCGAAGCGGCGACGCTTGAACGTTTTCTGACCATTCTCGGAACCATTGCCGGAATCGCTCCACTGCTCGGCCTTCTCGGTACGGTGACCGGTATGATCAAGGCTTTTACAGTTATTTCGAATGCCGGTATCGGTAATCCTCAAATGTTGGCCGGTGGCATCTCCGAGGCTTTGATTACGACGGCTGCCGGTTTGACCGTGGCGATTCCCGCTTTCGTTTTCTATAAGTTTTTACGTTCTCGGGTTGATAAACGGATTTTGATAATGGAAAAAGCCTCAATTGACATTCTTGATCTTATCGATCAGGAAAAGGGGTGAAGGTAGCAGCTTATGCGTTTTCAAACTCGCAGTCGGGATGATGTGCAGCTCGATATGACCCCGCTGGTCGATGTCGTTTTTCTTCTGCTGATCTTCTTTATGCTCTCTACCAGTCTTTCGGTTAATCCCGGGATTAAGATTGATCTGCCGAAAGCCTCGGCTGAACAGGTGAAAAAGAAAAAGACCACGTTGCGGGTGGCGATAGAGCCCGGAGGCCGGATTTTTCTTGAGGGTAAAAAACTTTCTCTTGAGCAGTTGCGGGAAAAATTTAAGGTCGTGGGCAAAGAGCACGGAGATGAAGCCCTGGTCGTAATAGAAGCTGATAAAAAGGTTTATCACGGTCTCGTGGTTAAGGTTATGGATGCCGCCAAGAGTGCCGGTTTGAATAAGTTGGCAATTGCGACCCAGCCTAATGAAGAGTAAATTTTAGTTCCGGCCGGGTTTCGGGTTAGTAGCACTAATTAAAGAGGTGACGTTGCTCTCCACACCACGCTATAGGCCGGTTGTTCTGCTTTACTTTCTGGTCATTTCCATCCTTCTGCATGCCGCTTTGATTGTGGTCTTGCCGGATTTGACCAGGCTTTTCAATATCCATATAAATCGTTTGGGATTACTGGAGGAGACGGAAATTGAGGTCTCTCTGGTTGAGCCGGTGGTCAAACCTGAACCGGAGTCCAAGCCTAAGCCCCCTCCGGCTGAAAAAACTTCATCTTTGTTGATTGATGAACATGTTTCAGCCCTGATTGATCTCCGCCTGAAAGATCTTTTAGCGCTTGGTGATGCACCGCTGTCACCGCCGGCTCCAATTAAGCTCCCGGAACTGGCGCCGCCGACAAAATCAACTTTTAATATACTCTCTTCGCCGGAAACGGTATCATTGGTTCGTGCGCAAGAATTTCTCGGGCGCTTGGGTGATAAACCGGCCGGTAGACTGAGCGGTCGGCGTCTTGGTGGATCTCTGGTAAAACCGGTCTCTAGATCCGGCTCTCAGGTTGAGGGGTTACTCTCATCCACCGGTCGAAAATCACTTCTCAAGATCGAAACTCCAATAAAAAAATCAATTGGCCCCGATTTTGGTTTAAGCGGGCCGGTTTCCAGGAGTCGGCAAGTCCTCTTTCGCCCCGCCTTACCTAAGGTCTCTTTAGCTAAAAACGTTACTGTTAGTTTCCGCTTTTGGGTTCGCCCCGATGGTAGTGTCAGCCGGGTTGAAACCGTTAAAATTGGTGATCTTGAACTTGTCAATGTGGCTGAGAGGTTTTTGCAACAGTGGCGTTTTTCCATTCTTTCGTCTGATCTTCCACAACAGGAGCAATGGGGAACCGTCAACATCCTTTTTCGGGTGACTCGATGAAGCGGGTGATCTCCGGATTGTTGCTGATTGTCATAATCTATTTTGCCTGGCTTACCTGGTTTGGCAGTCGTGGATCTCAGGCTTTAAAGATTGTCGAGAGCGAAATAGATCGTCTCAGTGAACACAGTCTGGAGCTTAAGGTTGAAAACCGGCACTTAAGCGACAAAATTCGTCTTTTACAAAGTGATTCTTGTTATCAGGAGTTCGTCGTTCGCCGCGAACTCCACATGATTCGTGATAACGAGATACTTTTTCTCTTCGAGGGTCGATGAAAACAGTCAAAAGTTTTGCTAAAACTCAGCTCTTCGGGATGATTCTGGTGGCTTTGATTCCCATCGGTTTTCTTAGGTGGTTTTTTTATCTACCATGAGTTTAATACCTGAAGTTTCCTGGAAATTAAATCGAATTTTTCTGGATTTCGCGTTTGTTTGGCACGAAATTCGAATTCAATTCTTGTTCCAAACAAAAATAAAAATGCAGAGGTAACTTATTCACAGTCTCCTGAGGGAGAGCATTGAAAAATGGCTTGCAATGAATGGATTTGGCTTTGATGGTTTAATGTTTGCTTGACAATTATAGTGCGACTGACTAATATTACTCTATAGCTTGTTGGTTCGTGATATTGATGGCCTCTGGTTCGCGCCGGGGGTATTTTTGTGTGTAAAGATGATGAGAGAGACCGGCGATAGATGAAGAAAAAAGTTATAAAATATGTTGAAAAAGCGGTTGCGGCGGTTGCCGCAGCGCGTGGTTTTGAGGGAGTGGAGCTGCCGGAGATCGGGATTGAGTTGCCGCGTGAAAAAGCTTTCGGTGATTTTTCATCGAATATTGCCATGCAACTGGCCGGGCGCTGGAAGGATAATCCGCGAAAGATTGGCGCAGCCCTTAAGGATGAACTTGAAAAAGAGACCGATCTGGCCGAAGTGACGATTGCGGGCCCCGGTTTTATTAATATGAGATTGACGTTTTCTTGCTGGCACCAGCGCTTGCAGGAGATTATGGAGTCTGGAGCAGATTTTGCCCGACTTGATTATGGTCAGGGTCGGCGGGTTCTGGTTGAATTTGTCAGTGCCAATCCGACCGGACCGCTACATATCGGGCATGGTCGCGGGGCGGCGGTTGGTGATGTTTTGGCCCGGCTTTTGACTTGGGCCGGTTTTTCGGTTGACCGTGAGTATTATGTTAATGATGCCGGTAACCAGATGATGGTTCTTGGCCGATCATTGCGTTGGCGTTATCTGGAACTTCAGGGGCAGCGCCAGGGGGAAATTCCGGAAGGCTACTATCAGGGGGACTACCTTTCTGATTTAGCCAAGAAGCTTCTTGACGATCAGGGAGCTGATCTGGTTGGCGCAAATGTCAATGAAGAGGATGATGCCGGGTTAGAGTTTTTTACCAAATTTGCAGCTGATGCCATTCTTGCCGGCATTCGTGATGACCTCGATCTTTTCGGGGTTGAGTTTGAGCATTGGACCAGTGAGGAGAAGTTTTTTACTTCGGGCCTGGTCGATGATGCGTTGGCCGATCTCAAGAAAAAAGAGGTGCTTTACGAAGAGGAGGGGGCGACCTGGTTTGCCTCGTCTCGTTTCGGCGATGAAAAGGATCGGGTAGTGGTTCGGGCCAATGGTGTGAAAACCTATTTCGCTTCCGATATTGCCTATCACCGGGAAAAATATGAGCGCGGTTACGATCTTCTGATTGATGTCTGGGGAGCCGATCATCACGGTTATGTGCCCCGTCTCAAGGCCGCAATTGAGGCT
>JAGGWR010000213.1 GCA_021163445.1 Candidatus Tharpella aukensis | reverse complement strand
GGCCTTTGGTGCCCCCGGCTACCTGCGCCTCTCTTATGCTACATCAATGGAGAATATTGTTAAAGGTATTGGGCGTTTAGCAGAATTTGTTAAAGGACTTTCATAGATAATTAAAAGGTAACTATTCCGCTAACCCGTAAATTCAGGGGACACAATCCCGATTTCCTTCGGAGAATCAGGTTATGTCCCCAGAATTCACTGAAATCCATCAAATTTAGGTGTTTTTCTGCTTACGCTGAATAGTTACATTAAAAGATTCATTTTATCCTGAAACACGAAACCGACGAAGGGTTATTATCGTCGGTTTCGTGTTTTTTTAACCACATTAAATAAAAAAATATGATAACCGTAACCAATCTCAGTAAAAGCTATGGCGGCCAGACTCTGTTTACCGATGTCAATCTACAGTTTGATCCCGGTAACCGCTATGGTGTTGTCGGCCCTAACGGGGCCGGAAAATCAACTTTTTTAAGAATTCTCTGCGGCAATGAGAGCACCGACAGCGGTTTAGTCAGTCTCCCGGCAAAAATGCGAGTCGGCACCCTGAATCAGGATCATTTTGCCTTTGAAGATGAACTTTTAGTTGATGTTGTTATGCAGGGACAAAAAGAGCTCTTTGTCGCTTTTGCCGAAAAAGAGAAGCTTTTGGCCGAGCCGGAACCTTCGGCTGAACGCATTATTGAACTCGAAGAGATTATTCAGCATTACGACGGCTATCAGGCTGAGAGTCAAATTTCCCAGATGCTTGAGGGGTTGGGGATTGCGACAATCTACCATAACCAACCGATGCGGGTACTCTCCGGCGGCTACAAACTCAGGATTTTACTGGCTCAGTGTCTTTTCAGTAAACCCGAAGTTCTGCTTCTCGATGAACCGACCAACCATCTCGACATCATGTCGGTACGCTGGCTCGAAGATTATCTGGTCGATTATAAAGGAACTCTGATTGTGGTCTCCCATGACCGTGATTTTATCAACCGGGTCTCAAGCCATATCGTCGACATCGATTACGAAACCATTAAAATCTATCCGGGAAACTATGACTACTATCTAAAAGCCCGGGAACTGGAGGATCTTCAGCGCCGCCAGGAGTCAGATAAGGCGGAAAAAAGGATGGATGAACTCCAGACTTTTGTTACCCGTTTTAAAGGTAAAGCGAGTAAAGCCCGACAGGCGCAAAGTAAGATGAAACAGATTACACGGATGGAGAAAGATTTGGTTAAACCGCTCTACTCATCCAGAGCCCATCCGCGCATCACTTTTCCCATTTGCCGGCCCTCCGGTAAAACCGTACTTGAAGCAAAATCGATCAGCAAAGCTTACGGCAGTAAAAAAGTTCTTCATGAGGTCTCTTTCACGCTCAACAAGGGGGATCGTCTTGCCGTTATCGGCCCCAACGGCATCGGGAAATCAACTCTTTTGAAGATTATTATGGATGAACTTGAGGCCGATCAGGGTACTGTGGAGTGGGGGTACGAGACCTATCCGGAATATTTTTCTCAAGATCACCGGGAACTGATTCCGAAAAACTCTTCGCCTTACGAATATCTTTATAGTTTCGGCCCAGGCGAGAGTATCGGCACGATCAGAGGCCAACTTGGCAACCTTCTCTTCTCCGGTGATGATGTCCATAAAAGTACCGCCGCTCTCTCTGGGGGTGAAGCTGCCCGTCTGATTATCGCCAAACTGGTCTTAAAAAAAGGCAATGTTCTGGTTCTTGATGAACCGACTAATCATCTTGACCTCGAATCGATTGAAACTTTTATCGATGCTTTAACCAAATTTGAGGGAACGATCATCTTTGTCAGCCATAACCGCTATCTCGTCAATTGCCTTGCCACCCGCGTACTTGAATTAAAAAGTGAAGGTTTTGATCTCTATCCCGGCACATATGCCGAATACCTTGAACATTTAGGCCACGATCATTTAAGCGGAGCTAACCCGGCAAAACCGCAATCTGGCCCCACCCGGATGCGAAAGACAGATGGAGAAAAAGAGAAAGAGAAGAAAAGAACGGCCGCAAAAAAACGGCCCGCCGACAAACGTCAGATTCAGGACAAAGGTCAGCGCAAAAAGCTCAACAATCAACTGCGACCTTTAAAAAAGGAAAGTGCCACGGCTGAAGCTCTCTGCGAGGAGCTTGAGAAAGAGAACGAAAATTTTAATCAAATCTTTCTAGAGCCTGATTACTATTCGAAAACTTCACCTGAAATAATCAAACAACAGGCCGCTGAAAAAAAAGAGTGTGAAGAAAAACTGGCCTGGGCCTACCGCAAATGGGAAAAGCTCAACCAGGATATTGAGGTCTTGCAAAAGGAGCTTGAGTAACCATGAGTGAATCGATCAGCAAATCCGCAAAAAGAATAATTAATCCGGCTCTGCATATTATCCTTTTTGAGCCGGAGATTCCGGCTAATACTGGTAACATTTCCCGGCTCTGCGCGGCCGCCGAACTGCCTCTGCACCTGATTCACCCATTAGGTTTTAAAACTGATGACCGTAATTTAAAAAGAGCCGGGCTCGACTACTGGTCTGAGGTTGATGTCAGGGAACATGATAATTTTGCCGCCTTTCAGGATTTCTGGCAAAACCACACCCCCTTTCCGGCTCCACTCATCGCCTTAAGTTCCAAAGCTGAAAAAAACTATAATAAGGTAGATGAGATCGAACCCGGTTTCGGCCTTATTTTCGGCCCCGAAACCCGAGGTCTGCCTCAATCACTGCTTGAACTCTATCCCTCTTGCACAGTACCGATGTGGGGCAAAGTCAGAAGCCTTAACCTTTCAACAACCGTCGGCATCGTCGCCTATCATTTTCTGCAACAACTGAAAATTTTTTGATAAAATTATTCCTCTTGACTTAGGTCAATGATAAAGAGCCGGACTTTCGATAAATAGAGATTAAAATAATCAAGTTTGACAAATCTTTAACAACTTAATTTGACAGTTAACCTTAAAAAAAGGAGCTCAATCATGTTCTGTTTTCAATGTCAGGAAACTGCTAAAAACCAAGGTTGTACGATCAAGGGTGTCTGTGGCAAACCCGAAGATACCGCGAACCTCCAGGATCTTTTAATTCACGTTCTCAAAGGAATTGCCGTTTACGGTGAAAAACTAAAAGAATTCGATGTTCAAGACAATGAGACCGCTCTCTTTACCGCCCAAGCTCTCTTTACGACAATCACTAATGCCAACTGGGATAACGATAGTTTAAGCACCTTTATTAAAGAAGCTTTACAGCGTCGTAATCAATTGCGCGACAAGTTTCTCTCGACCTACAAAGCCAAAAACGGCCAGGATTTTGCCGGAGCTCTGCCTGATGCGGCGACCTGGTTTTCCGATGATGCGGCCGAATTTGCTGAAAAAGCCAAAAGTGTCGGCGTTCTGGCCACCGACAATGAGGATGTCCGTTCTTTGCGCGAACTTCTGATAATCGGCCTTAAGGGGATTGCCGCTTACGCTGACCATGCTGCGGCTCTGGGCTTCGAAGATGACAGCATTTACGCCTTTATTATGGAAGCTCTCGATTCGACGACCAAAGATCTTTCGGTTGACGAGATGGTCGGTTTGGTTATGAAAGCCGGTGAAACCTCAGTCACAACTATGGCGCTGCTTGATAAAGCCAACACCACAACCTATGGTCATCCGGAAATCACCGAAGTTAATCTCGGCGTTCGCAATAATCCCGGCATCCTTATCAGTGGTCATGATTTAAAAGATATGGAAGAGCTTCTGAAACAGACTGACGGCACCGGCGTCGATGTCTACACCCACGGCGAAATGCTGCCTTGTAACAGCTATCCGGCCTTCAAAAAATATGACCATTTAGTCGGCAACTACGGCGGTGCCTGGTACCAGCAGAATCCGGAATTTGAGTCTTTTAACGG
>JAGGWR010000289.1 GCA_021163445.1 Candidatus Tharpella aukensis | reverse complement strand
GAGGTAGATCTTGCCGCCGAGTTTGGCTTCGCGTTCGAAAAGGGTTACGCTGATACCCTCTAAAGCAAGTTTCCAGGCGGCTCCTAAACCAGCCGGGCCGCCGCCGATGACCGCAACTTTTTCCGGGCGGGCCGGAGCTTTTTCCGGGGCCGGAATGTCAAGACTGAGGCTTCCTAAAAAACCGATTTCAACCGGTTCTTTGAGAAACACCGAGCGGCTGCAGGCGTCCATACAGGGGTTGGGGCAGACTTCGCCGCAAACGGTTGCCGGGAAGGGGGAGTAATCAAGCACCAGATTAAGCATCTCTTCGAGGCGGCCTTCACGAATCAGCCGGGTGCGCAGTTGGGTCGGAATACCGGTTGGACAGTTGTATGTGCAGGGCGCCTGATAGCGGTCGTTATCCCAGGTTGGGTAAAAACGGCGGTCTTCGGCACAAGTGATATAAGGAAGAATGCTGCGATCATCGGTCAGGAGATCACCGACAATGCCGCCTTTGCCGACTTCCTGATCCCAAGTTTCAAGGCGAAATTTGGCCATCGGTAGCGAGCCCCCGCCAAGATCGTCACGTTCCTGTGGGGTCAGGGCGATGATTTTTTGCCAGTCACCCCGGTCTTTGGTCAATTCATCAAGAAAGGAGAGTCGGTCGATCGCTGTAAGATAGGGAGGCATGTTGCTGGTCAGCCACTCCCAGTCCTGGTCGTTCAAGTTTTCGATCCGACTGTCTTTGGCACTGTGGTCATCAGCCTGGCCGCGAAAATAGATGGTGCCGCCGACCATGCCGACACAGGGGCGATAGCCTAAAACGTTTCCCGGATGCCGGGGGTCGACGCCGCAGACAACGGCGATACCACCAGCTTTAAATTCAGCAAAAGAGTCGCCGACATCGCGAAAATACCAAGATTGCAACGGGGCGAAGCGGGGGTTGAATTTGGTCATCGTGTCACAGCGGGCTCCAGCCCCGCCCTGAACATAAAGAATTCCCTGGGCCCCGGCGTTATGAGCGCCGTTGCTGACATCACCTAAAACCGTGATTTTAGCTCCGCAATTGAGCCAGCCGACATCGTCCGAGCAGGAGCCGTTGACAAGGATTTTGGTTCCCATCATGCCCATACTGCCGAGCCGTTGGCCCGAAGTTCCATCGACAATTATTTTTTTATCTTCCGGGGTCGGCCAGAGACGACCGCCGATGCCATGTTGACCGTCGGCGAAAATTTTCAGTTCGCGTTTGCCGCTTTTGACTGCCGCCTGAATTCTCTTTTCGAGATCTTTGGAAGAGACTCTTTGATTTAGGACAATGCCGCTGATTTCGTACATCGATTTACCTTATTTTTGATGGCTTCGTAGTAACTTTACCATTAGTCTAAAATGGTCTTTGTTTGCAACCTAAGGCACAAAGGCACAAAGGCACAAAGGCACAAAGGCACAAAGGCACAAAGGCACAAAGGCAGAAGGCACAAAGTTTTAAAAGCAATGATAAAGGCACACTATTTCTCCGGTTTTAAACTTTGTGCCTCTTTCCTTTTAACAGGCGTAGCTGATATCTAATTGTTCCGCAATTGCTTTGTTGCCGACGCTCAAGCCATCGGACATGCCGATGGGCAATTGGGTGCTGCGGCCCATTGGCGCAAAAATCTTTCTCAGTTCAGTGTCGGCTGCTTTAAATATATCAACTACACGTTGGGCCACCAAATCGGGATCAAGACGACGATAAAGTCGCGGATCTTGTGTGGTGATGCCTTTGGGACAGCGGCCGATATTGCAGAGGTTACAGCGATTTCGTTCGTCGCCGAGACAACCGGCGGCGGCTTGCATGATATATTTGCCGCAATCAACGCCGGAGGCTCCGAGCATGATCAGGGCCGCCGCATTGGCAGCTAAAGAACCGGTTTTACCGACGCCGCCGGCGGCAAAAAGCGGGAGTTCGTTCTGTTTGCCAATCTTGACCAGGTTGAGATAACATTCGCGTAGATTAGAGGCGATGGGGTGGCCGGTTTTGTCGAGTGAAACATTATAGGCCGCTCCGGTACCGCCATCTTCGCCGTCAATTGTCAAGGCCGCCGCAAAAGGATTACGGGCGAGATTATTCAAAACCGCAGTCGCGGTTTTGGTGCCCGAGATCTTGGGGTAGACCGGCACTCTAAAATCAAAAGCCATCGACATCGAGGTCAGCATTTTAGCCACAGCTTCTTCAATCGAATGTTTGGTCTGATGGGTCGGGGGTGAAGCGAGATCAATTTTGGTCGGGACGCCGCGTACTTTAGCGATAAGATCCAAGACCTTGAAAGCCATCAAAAGGCCGCCGTCACCAGGTTTGGCACCCTGGCCGTATTTAATTTCAATGGCGGCGGGATCCTCTTTCATATGGGGGATAGCGTGAATAATCTCATCCCAACCGAAATAGCCCGAGGCGATCTGGAGAATGAAATATTTGAGGAAACGTGATTTCAAGAGGCGCGGCGGCATGCCGCCTTCGCCGGTACACATAACTACCGGAATTTTTTCAACCTCGTTAAGATAGGCGACGCCCATGGCCAGGCCTTCCCACATGTTTGGCGAAAGTGCGCCAAACGACATGCCTCCGATACGAATCGGAAAGATTTCGCGAACCGGGGGAATATAAACCGTCTCATCAAGGCCCAACTCATCATCTTTGATGATCAGCGGCATATTTTCAGGTGCCAGATTGCGCCCTAGAAGTGTGCGGATATGAAACTCATGGCGACCGGCATCAAGGGCTGGGTCAGTGAGCATCGAAACCCGGGTAAATTTAAGTTGGTCGAGAGTTGAGGTCTCGGTGCTGTTGCGCCGCCCCCCCCGTTTATAAGGGATGCCGCCCTGGTTTTTGTGGAAGGCAAACTTGTTGACTTCATTATATTCAGGGAAAATAGCATCGTTAGGACAAACTTGTGAACAGATTCCGCAACCGACGCAGTAGCGTTCAATATCGGTTACCTGTTTAATGCCTTGACCTACCTGACGTACAGTTTGAGGCAGAGGCATCGGCCCTTCAGATGAGACCAGGCGCTGGACAATTACTGCCGGTTCAATCGCTTTCTGGGGGCAGACCGCTGTGCACTGGCCGCAGCGGGTACATTTGTCTGATTCCCAACGGATTATATAAGGCAGCTCTTTTAAGGTCAGTTGACCGTTGACATCGAGCCGTGTTTTTGATTCCATACTGTAATCTCCTTGGCAGCTTTACTGATCATGGCCATATCGTATTTCATGGGAAAGACATCTTTACTGCGATCACGATCGGGAATCACAGCGTCAACCCCGCAGACCTCAGACATTAGGGCATATTTTCCGGGCGCCCCGCCGATTACCCCGGGCCGCAGCTTTTTGGCATCCTGGGCCATGAAGACGGTGCCGTCGGTATCGGTGCCGATGGTGCAGTTGGGGCCGTCGATGGTCAGGGGTCGCAAAACCCGTTTGATAAGTTCGATGGCCGCTTTGTCGGAACGTTCGTCCATCTCCCGGTCAAAGAGCGGAGTGATAACGTCTTTATAATATTTTAAGGGAAAATTAAGTTCTTTGCGTATGTAATGGAGAATATGGCAAAAGACCTCGGAATCGCTGCGATAGCCGACATAACCGGGCAGACCACGACTCGTGAGAAATTCACGAATCGGGACAAAGGCGGTATTCTCGCCATTGGTCATGGTCGTGAAGCCTTCAATAAAGAAGGGGTGACAGGCATAGAGGTTGATGGCGTAGTTAGTGTTTTGGCGGCCCTGGGCACTGATGTTTTTAGCAAGTAGGGGTTTTTTATCGAGGCCGAAAAAGAGGCCAACATCAAGCGGGTCACCGACCTCTTTTAATGTGATCAGATCGGGCCAGAACGAAAAAATTATAATTGAAGCATCATCTTTCCCCATCTCTCTTAACTCTAAGCGGGCTTTGGTCAACAATTCGTGTTGAACTTTTTCGCCAGCCTCATCAGCCCACTCCGGGTACTCGTAAGCTCGGGCAAAATAGAAGCCTCGGGCTTTCATGTTCCCTCTATAATCTTTGATGCGAGGGTTCCAGAGGTGTTTGGTCTTGAAGCCGATTTTGACCATGTACTCATCCATAACTCTCAGGCCCTCTTTGCTGCAGATGCCGGAGAGGATGGGGAACTCTTTCAACCCAATAAATTCACCGCCCAGATCACGTAAGACCAAGCCTAGGCCGGAACCGTCGTGACCCTCTTTCATTGTTTCCAGGGCCATGATGTTTTCCATTGGGGAAAAATAACTATCTGAAATTATGGCACTTAGCCGACACATTTAGCAATCTCCTTAAGTATCCAGGCAATGAAATTGAGGTTGAAGTAGGTCACCGCGAAAAAGACGGATTACTATAGTCGATTTTTTATATGTTGTCAATTTTTTAAGTATCGGTTAAGGCGTGTTCGTAGAGGATGAAACGCTCATAAATCAGGTATCTAAGGAGAATAAAATTATATGCGTATCCATTATTTACAGCATGTGCCATTTGAAGGGATTGGCAGCATGGAGACCTATTTTATAAATTGTGGATGCCGGTTAAGTTCAACTCAATTATACCTGGATGAGTCTTTTCCGGAACTTCATGATTTCGACTGGCTCATAGTGATGGGTGGGCCGATGGGGGTTGCTGATGAATCGCAATATACATGGATGAGCAAAGAGAAAGCGTTCATTAAGTCATCAATAGAATCTGGGAAAATTGTCCTAGGTATCTGTTTAGGTGCTCAATTGATTGCCGAAGCATTGGGAGCAAAGGTCTACAAGAATTATGATCGTGAAATAGGTTGGTTTCCAATAGATATCCCGGAGCAAGTAAATAATACTATTTTACGAGGTGTATTTCCGCAAGGAATCGAAGTGTTTCATTGGCATGGTGAAACTTTCGATATTCCCGTGTCAGGTATTTTATTGGCATCCAGTAAAGCCTGTCAAAATCAAGGTTTTATCGTTGATAACCGAATTGTCGGGCTCCAATTTCACCTGGAGACAACCTTAGATTCCGCAAAAGCTCTTGTCGAAAATTGTCGTAATGAACTGGATGGGTCAAAATTTATCCAAAATGAGAAAGAGATGTTGGCGCAAGAGAGTCGATTTCTGCACATTAATCAGGTGATGATTGCAGTTCTTGAAAGGTTGAGAACACAAATAATACCTAACCCGGCAAAGCCGGAACCAAGGAGGTTAAATTAGATCCTTTTCACACTCTGCGTCACTGCGGTCTCTGCGGGGAAAAAAGCAGGGATCCCGCAGAGGCGCAGAGATGGTCAAAAGCAAACCAAGCCTTTGGTTATTCTTGACGCCTTGGCGGGAGACAAAAATAATTTCTTGACCATTTTGAGTAAAACTTTATTAGCAAGAACCTAATCGCATCAGTAGGCTGAGAGGTACTCTTCAAGTTCCCAATCGGTAACTGCAATACGATATTTATTCCATTCAGCCCGTTTGTGGGCGACATATTTTTCAAAAATATGTTCGCCCAGGGTTTCGCGAGCAATCTGATTTGCCTCGAAGGCGTCTAAAGCTTCTTCAAGGGAAGCCGGCATGCTGTCGATGCCGGCGGCATCTTTTTCAGCCGGTGTCATATCGAAGATATTAACATTAACCGACGGCGGCGTTTCAAGGTTATTCTTGATTCCGTCAAGACCACAGTTAAGCATCATGGCAAAAGCGAGATAAGGGTTGCAGGTCGGGTCGGGACAACGAACTTCAACCCGAGTTCCGAGGCCACGGGAGGCCGGAATCCGCATCAGGGCGCTACGGTTACTGGCCGACCAGGCGACATAAACCGGGGCTTCATAACCGGGCACTAGGCGTTTATAGGAGTTAACCAAAGGATTGGTAACCGCCGCGAAAGCCCGGGCATTTTTATTGATACCGGCGATATATTGATAGGCAACCTTACTCAGTTCCAACTCACCATCGGTATCATAGAAAGCGTTATTGCCTTCGAGGTCAAAAATTGATGCCGGTGAAAGTTTGCCCATGCTGACCTTCGGCCACTTCATGATGGGAAGCCTCAATCTCAAAGCCCATCTTTTCCAGGGTATCAATAATTTCACGGCGACACTCAATG
>JAGGWR010000316.1 GCA_021163445.1 Candidatus Tharpella aukensis | reverse complement strand
TCTTTGTTCGCTTCGGCAATCAGTTTGTGGGTATGGCCGACAAAGGTGTCGATATCTCCGGCCAGATAGTCCTGCAAGCGCAGGTCAAAACCGCCGACCGTGCCGAGTCCGGGAATGCCGGGCAGGTTGAAAGCTACAACCCGGGCTTCGCTGACGGTGGTCCCAAATTTGTTGATCTGTCTGATAATCGCCTGAGCCGTAAGTTCCGGCGATTGCCGATCATCCCAGGGTTTAAGTGTGACAAAACCGACACCGGCGCTGCTGTCTAAAGTACCGGTTAAGATATTAAAGCCGTCGATCATAATCAGATCGGATATCCCATCCATTACCATAATGCCTTTTTCAATCGTCTCTCGGATGTCAACGGTACGCTCAATTGCGGTTCCCGGTTTCAGGTTGAGCATTACCAGGAAAGCCCCTTTATCCTCCTGCGGAACAAAACCGGTCGGGGTGATTGTAAAGATATACCAAGTCGCTAACAGTAGTCCGGCAAAAGCCAAAACCACCAGCCAGCGCAGTTTGATGAGGAGTCGGACAAGTTTGGCATAAGCCTTAGTCAGGCGCTCAAAAAAATGGTCGAAAAGGCGGAAGCAGATAAATTTTTCCTGGCCTTGCGGTCGTCTTTTGATGATTAATGCACAGAGTGCCGGTGACAGGGTCATGGCGTTAAGTGAGGAGATCATAACCGCAAAGCTGATGGTCAGAGAAAATTGCTTGTAGATTGAGCCGGTCAGGCCGGGCATCATTGAGACCGGGACAAAAACTGCAACCAGAACCAGGGTCGTGGCAATGATTGGGCTGATAAGCTCAAGCATGGTTTTTTTGACTACCTGGGGAATTGACAGGCTGTGATCTTTCTCCATAATATGTTCAACATTCTCCACGACCAGAATAACATCGTCAACAACGATGCCGATTGCCAGGATGAGGCCGAAGAGGGTGAGAAAATTTATTGAGAAACCGGCAATCTGCATCACCCCGAAGGTGCCGATCAAAGAGACTGGAATCGCAACCGCAGCAATTATAGTCGGTCGCCATGAACCCAGAAAGATGAAGACAATCAGAACTACTAAAAGAACAGCGATAAAGAGGTTGGTCACAACGTTTTTAATTGCCACCTCGACAAACAGGGTGGTGTCATAGGGGATCGATGCCTTGACGCCGTCCGGAAAACGTTGTTGCAGTGATTTAAGTTTAGCCGCGACCTGTTTTTTGATCTCCAGCGAGTTGGAACCCGGCAGTTGTGAGATACTGATGGTTGCGGCCGGCTTCTGGTTGAGTCGGGCGTTCCATTCATATTTTTCCGAGCCGAGTTCGATCTGAGCCACATCTCTCATGTAGACCAGGCTGCCGTCAGCGCCAGTTTTAATGACAATGTTGGCAAACTCTTTGACATGTTCAAGCTGGCCTTTGGTGGTCAGCGTAAATTCAACCTGCTGGTCTCTGAAGGTCGGCGGTGCTCCGATTTTGCCGATGGCGGCCTGACGGTTTTGGGATTTTATTGCCGCCATAATCTCGGCCGGGCTTAAACCCAGTGATTTTATCCGGTCAGGATCAAGCCAGATCCGCATCGAATATTTTTTCTCACCCATGATCTCGGCTTTGCCGACGCCCTTGATTCTTCTTAATTCGTCGAGAACGTTGAGGTTGGCAAAGTTATTGAGAAAGCTCTCATCGTAGCGCTCATCTCCGCTGATTACGACAAAACAGACGGTGGACGGTGATTTTTTGTCAACCACAACTCCCTGCTGGGCCACTTCCGAGGGGAGCTGCGGAGTCGCCATCGAGACCTTGTTCTGAACATCCACGGCGGCAATATCGAGATCATAGCCGGGCTCAAAATAGATATTGATGGTCGAGGTTCCCGAACTGGTACTCGAAGAGTCCATATAGATCATGCCGTTGACGCCGTTGATCTTATCTTCTAAAGGACGGGTGACACTCTCTTCAACCGCTGCGGCGTTAGCACCAACATAAACGGCATTGACTACCACCGTCGGCGGGTTTACATCAGGATATTCTTGAATCGGCAGGATGCCGATAGAGACCAACCCCCCCAGAACAATGAGCAGGGATATGACCATAGCAAAGATCGGGCGCTTGATGAAAAAAACCGAGAACATACCTACTCCTTTTCCCCGCCCATATTCTTACTTTTTAAAACGGCCATAACTCCTTTAGTTGCGGTTGTGTCCTTGGCGGCAACCTTCATTCCCGGTCGTAATTTGGTCAGTGCTGAAATGATAACTTGCGCCCCGTTGTCAAGCCCCTTATTGATTTCAAGGTAGTGGCGTCCCTCAAAACCGCGTTTTATATTGACTCTTTTAGCTTGGTTTTTTTCATCAACGACATAGACGAATCCTCCCTGTTGATCTTCAAGGACAACGTTGGGCGGCACCATTAGAAATGGAATCTTATCGGTTACAAAAATATTGGCGTAGACAAAGGTGCCCTCCAGAAGCAGGTGCTCAGGGTTAGCGACCACAACCCGCATGGTTATCGTACCGGTCATTGCATCAACCCGGTTATCGGTAAAATCAACTTTTCCGGTAAATGGCTTACGTTTAATAATGCGAAGCTGGCTCGGTACCCGAAGATGGGCGTCAAGCACCTTTTGCGAAGCAAACTTGCGGATGATCTGGAACTCTTCTTCAGTTGGTTTAAAATAGGCGTACATCGGATCGTCGGAGACCATTGTTGTGAGTACGGTTTTTTCTCCGAAACCGACGACATTGCCAATGTCAACATTGAGGCGGCTGATGCGGCCGGATATCGGGGCTCGGACAGTGGTGTAGCTCAAGTTGAGTTTTGCCGTTCTGATTACGGCATCATTGGCCTCAAGTGTCGCTAATAGCTCATTCTTTTTGGCTTGATACTCTTCCAGGGTCAGCCTGGGTGCCAGACCTTCGGCGACCAGCGGTTCAAAACGCTTGACATTGGCGGTTGCCAGGTCGAGGGTGGCCTGGTCACGTTTGCGTCGGGCCTGGGCCTGATGCAGGTCATCCAGATAACTGTTCTTCTCAATTTCAAAAAGGGGCTCACCTTTTTCAACGAAGGCACCTTCCTGAAAAAGAACTTTTTCCAAAATGCCGGTTACCCGAGCTCGAACTTCAATTCTTTTGGAGGCTTCAGTTTTGCCGGTAAACTCCAGCCAGATGGGGATGGGCTCTTTCTTGACGACGATCACATCGACCGGCAAAGCCGGGGCGGTGGCGCGGGTTTTGGTCTCTTTTTGCTTTTTAGTAAAGCCGGTAGTCGGAAAGCTAAGCAAAATTGCCATCAGGCAGATAATCAGAATCAGGGGTCGTTTCATGAGAAAAATCCTTATTTTGTGTAACTATTCAGCTAACCCGTAAATTCAGGGGACACAATCCCGATTTCCTTCGGAGAATCAGGTTATGTCCCCAGAATTTACTGAAATCCATCAAATTTAGGTGTTTTTCTGTTTACGCTGAATAGTTACTATTTTGTTTTCTTGGTTGCTAATTCCGGAACTACGCCGATCGCATTTTCAATTCGGGCCAGTGCCGTCAGGTAGTCATAGTAGGAGGTTACCAGATTTGACTGGGAACGGGTCAGGCTGAGTTGGGCGTCATTGTATTCGATCATGTCATTAAGGCCGGCTTTATAACGTTTGTCGGCCAGATAGAAATTTTCGATTGCCAATTGCATGGTTTCATCGGCAATGTCAACGCTGTCATGATACTCAAGCCCTCTCAGCCAGCTGTCGGTGACCTCCCTGGTGATGGCTAGTTCAAGTTCTTTGAGGTTGGCGCTGATTTCAGCAAAACGGGCCTTTGCGGCAACTGTTTCGCCTTTAGTTTGGAATCCGGAAAAGATCTCCCATGTAAGGTTAACCCCAAAAAACCACTGATCCTGAACCGAGGTTAGGTCGGTATCGTAATCGTCGTAGTTGGCATGAGCATTAATTGATGGGAAGTAGCCGCTTCTGGCGCGGCGAATTTCAGCCTCGGCAGCTCGGGTCAGAGAGTTGATCGCTTTCATATCGGAGCGCGAGCTGAAAGCAATTTCCAGTAACGGCTCCACAGAGTCAGACAAAGGTGGTTTTTCGGTAGAGAGATCTTGCAGGGATCCTTCGTTATTGATTAACTCATAATTGCCATGATTGGGTTTGGTGCCGAGAATATGTTCGAGTTGAACCCGGGCGATTTTCAGATTGGAGCGCGCTCGAAGCAGGGCCAGACGCGAATCAGAGAGATTTACTCCGGCATTGGTTACATCAATTTTCGTCCTGATTCCGGCGGCAAAATATTTACGGGCACGATAGAGTTGCTGTTTATAATTAGCCACGGCATCTTTTTCGACGTTAATTAGTCGTTTGCGAGCCAGTACCTCATAAAATTCTCTTTTACAGGCGAAAGCAACATCTTTGCGCATCTGTTGCAGGTTTTCTTTAGCCGCTTCCAGACTGCTGCGACCGGCGGCAATGGCGCCGCCGGTATTGCCAAAGTCATAGATCAGTTGGGATGCAATTACTGAGGCATGGTTGACGGAGTCTTCATCGTGGGGTTCGAGATTATCAATATACTGTCGCCCAACTCCAGCCTCAACTGCGAGGTGTGGCAGATAACCGGATCGGGCCTGGGTCAGGAGACCTCGTTTTTGTTCAACCTGTTGTCGGACAATCTCAATTTGAGGGCTGAATTTCTGAGCTATTTTGACCACTGCATCAAGGTCAAGCTTTACTACTTCAGCCGCTTTAATAGAACCGGCAGTTAATGGGAAAAACGAAAAAAAAGTTAGAAGAAAAAAGAAAAATAGAAACTTTAGCTTTGATTTCATTATAGTTCCATATGTTTTAAAGTTGATGGCGTCGTATTAATGTTCATAGTACACTTTTTAGTCAAAGAATTCAAATAAGATTTTGTTAGTTCTCTCACTCCGCTATTTAAGTGTGTCAAATTGGCATTGCTATAGGTGATATCTATAGAATGATAAGGTATGATAGATACAAAAAATTAGATATTTTACCTTTCCCCGATTATATATGTTTAAGATGAACTAACAATTAGAGGAGTTTATAACCCATGACTACTGACTATCGGCCGATGTGGCAGGAGCTGGGCCTAGATCTTGAGGCCCATGACTCATTGTTGCAGGGGTTGGGAGAAACATATCAGAATATTATTTTGAGTCAAAAAAATCGTCCGGAGACAATGGCCTATCTCGATTTTGTTATGAGTGAAGTGCATGGTTTACGGATTAAGGAGCTGCTTGACGCCAAAAAGGACGGCCGTAAGGTTATTGGCGCATTCTGTGTTTTTGTCCCGGAAGAGATTGTTCTCGCTGCTGATGCAATTTTGGTGGGGTTGTGTACCGGGGCGGATTTTGCAATGGAAGATGTGGAAAAAATTCTGCCACGCAATACCTGCTCACTTATCAAGTCAGCCTTCGGTTTCAAATTGAGTCGGGCCTGTCCGTTTCTCGAAGCTGCCGATATGGTGGTCGGTGAGAATACCTGTGATGGGAAAAAGAAGGCTTACGAACAGTTAAAAGAGTTGATACCAAATCTTTATATTATGGATCTGCCGCAACAGAAAACAGTTCTTGGTAAACAACTGCTGCGGCACGAGTTGCAAAGTTTTCTAACTGTAATTGAAAATCTTACTGGAGTTAAAATTACAGCTGACAGACTGCGTCGCGGAATTGAAATAAGTAACAATAAGAGAGAGGCGCTGATGCGGCTTTCCCGTTTAAGAGCAGTCGACCCTGCCCCGATTTCGGGGCTGGACGCACTACTGATAAACCAGGTTGCATTCTACGATGATCCGTTACGTTTCACCGAATCAGTCAACAAAATCTGCGATGAACTGGAAGAACGAATCAACCTGAAGCAAGGGGTATTCCCGGCAGGCACGCCCCGGATTCTGCTCTCCGGCTGTCCGATGGCCGTACCCAACTGGAAAATTCCCTGGCTGATTGAGCGTTCCGGAGCTGTAGTCGTCGGTGAAGAGTCCTGCGTCGGCGAGCGCGGTTGGCGCAATCTGACATCCAACGACGGCCGCGATGTCGATGAATTACTGGACGCCATAGTTGAGCGTTATTTCAATATCGATTGCGCCATTTTTACCCCTAATACTGATCGTGAAGAACATGTTAAAATGATGCGCCAGGAATATCAAGCCGACGGAGTTATGCACTACAGCTTGCAGTTTTGTCAGCCCTACAGCATCGAATCTTTGCCGATGGAGTGCCGTTTGCAGGACGACAGCATAAATTTTCTGCGTATCGAAACTGATTACAGTATGGAAGATATCGGCCAGTTGCAAACCCGAATTGAGGCTTTCATTGAAATTATATCGTAACTATTCAGCGTAAGTAGAAAGGCACCTAATTTTGATGGATTTATGAAAAAGGATTTTTTATGCGTTATGCTGGGATTGATTTAGGCTCCCGTAGTATTGAAGTGGTTATTCTTGAAGATGGCCAACTGGTGGCCAGCCGCCAGACTGAAACCGGATTTACACCGGTAGAACAGGCGGCAACCCTGCTCGCTGATGAAGCTTGCGATGCGCTTATGGCAACCGGTTATGGCCGTCATCTTTTTTCGGAGACCTATACGACTAAAAGCCAGACTGTAACCGAAATTAAAGCGGTTGCCGCCGGATGTAGACAACTGATGCCCGAGGTTGACCTGATTATTGATATCGGCGGTCAGGATGCCAAGGTTATCGCTTTAAATCCCAATGGCAAAGTACGCAAATTCGAGATGAATGACCGCTGTGCCGCTGGCACCGGTAAATTT
>JAGGWR010000106.1 GCA_021163445.1 Candidatus Tharpella aukensis | reverse complement strand
GAAGGAAAACTGGCGGCGGAAAAAGTATATCAGAAAGGCGACATGGAACCGCTGTCCGACTTTGTCGAAAATCGTTATTTTACAGTATTTAAAAACCGTGATTATCGATGGGCCAATGAGCTGACCATAAAAACAGCATTTCTGACTCTGCTCTACAACGACATTATTTTTATCATGGATTCGGAAACCGAAATTTCACGAAGATACGCTGATTTGACAATGATAATCAGACCGGACAAAAGGTATGGCAAAATTTTTGACATTTTAATCGAATTTAAATTTGTCAGCCTTAAGGATGCAGGAATAACCGGTGAGCAGGCCAAACAATTATCCAAAGAGAATTTATACAATATAGCGGAGATAAAAAAAGCACTTGCCGAAGGCAAACAGCAAGTTGCCAGTTACGGCAAAGAACTTGATAATAAATACGGCAATCTGCGCCTGAAAAAATTCGTCGTCGCAGCTCTTGGTTTTGAAAGGATTTGCTTTGACAATGTCAATTAGTCAAAAAAAAGGGCTCTGAGATAGAGCCCTCTTTTTTATCACTATAAATTTATTTGTCGAACAAATAATCGTTAAAACAGAGCTTCATCCATCACTAGGCGCGGGACTGTGAAGCTTGGTTGTGAACTGTCAAGCCACTCGCCGGTAGTTACTTTTTCCCAGGCCTCAGCTTTGGCTAATACGGCTTGAACCAGCATATGGTTTAAGGCATGGCCGGTTTTGTTGGCCTCCAACACCCCGATTACGGGCATCCCTAAGAGACTGACATCGCCAAAACAATCTAAAACTTTGTGGCGGGCAAACTCATCGGCAAAACGCAAGCCATCATCATTAAGCACGGAGTATTCATCAAGGACAATAGCATTATCCAAAGATCCGCCCAAAGCCAGATTGTTGGCTTTCATCCACTCGACTTCATGGAGAAAACCGAAGGTTCGGGCGCGGCTGATCTGGCGATCGTAAGAAACATCGGAAAAAGAGAAGTTAACACTCTGAGAACCGATCATCGGATGATCAAAGTCGATATGGCTGATAATTGAAAGGGAAGCGTTGGAAGAGGGCGGCTGCGGCCCCAAACGGGCCCATTTGTCACCATCATTAACGGTCACAGTACCGGTCATGCGCATATAGCATTTGGCTTCGACCTGGCGCTTAACTCCTGCCGTTTTAATGAGATAAACAAACGGGTTAGCGCTGCCGTCCATAATCGGCACTTCGGGCCCGTGGACTTCAACCAGAGCATTATCAACGCCGAGACCGGAGAAAGCCGAAAGCAGATGTTCCACGGTTCCGATGACAAAACCGTCGAGCCCTAAAGTCGTAGCCAAAGAGGTGTCAACAACATATTCCGAAGCTGCCGGAATCGTTGTCATAACCTGACCGTTCTCAACTCGCTGCAGTTTGACACCATGTCCTGCCGGAGCCGGTTTCAAGACAAGCTTGACCTTGACTCCTGAATGCAGGCCGATACCAACACAGGATATCTCTTTTTTCAATGTTCTTTGAAAAAACATATAGTAATAAAAAAACCTTTATAATATAAATTATTCACTTAATATAGTAATTACTAATACTAATCACTATTTAACACATAGCATTATTCAGGCCAACATAAAACCTTAAATACTGCATCTCTGCTATATTGGAACATCGTAAAAACCTGCAACCCTCTTAAATTGTCATTCAGGCAAAAACTAATCCAGTAAATTCAAGAACTTCTGGATACCGGATTGCGCCGAATGATGCCCATGAGACTCTTTACAAGTATATCAATATATATCTTAAAACAGATAGTTGCAACATATAAATAAGATCATTGAAAAACTCACAACCACCAAAAGAGGGACAAGAATGTCCCTCTCAATGAGACGAACAGGTCACACCAAACTAAAATCTACAGATTCACAGCTCAACCGATCTTCTCTTTAAACAGTTTGTTGACCATCTGCGGGTTAGCTTGACCTTTGCTCTTCTTCATCACCTGACCAACAAAAAAACCAAAAAGTTTAACTTTGCCCTGCTGATACTCCGTGACTTTGTCGCCGTTAGCGGCAATTATCTCATCAATCATGGCCTCCAGCTCGCCGGAATCCGACATCTGGGCCAAGCCTTGGTCTTCGACAATTTTTCGAGGATTATTATCGGCGGCGCTGTACATTTGCGCAAAAACCTGTTTGCCGATCTTACCGCTGATCGTACCATCTTCAATTAAACTTAAGAGTTCAGCCAAGCTTTGCGGCGTTACCGGACATTGCGTGATGTCGATTTTATCATCATTGAGAAATTTCATGAGCTCAACCATAATCCAATTAGCTGCTAATTTCGGCGAGGATGAAAGTTTTACGACCGCCTCAAAATAGTCGGCCATGGCCCGGTCTGCGGTTAAGACTTCGGCATCAGCTAAAGGAATCGCGTAGTCATCAAGAAAGCGCTGACGCTTGGCCACCGGAAGTTCTGGTAAACTCTGGCGAACCTCCTCGATCCAAGCCGCATCGACAACCACCGGCAAAAGATCGGGATCGGGAAAATAACGGTAGTCGTGAGCCTCCTCTTTGCCGCGCATCGACATACTAATACCGCGATCGACATTCCACAAACGGGTCTCTTGCACCACCTGACCGCCGCCATCAAGGATGTCCATCTGCCGTTCAACCTCATAATCGATAGCCCGCTGGACATTACGAAATGAGTTCATATTCTTTAATTCAGCCCGAATACCGAGTTTCGGTGCGCCCCAGCGGCGGAGCGAAATATTGGCGTCACAGCGAAAGCTGCCCTCCTCCATATTGCCATCGCAAACCCCAAGATAGACCATGATCTCACGTATCGCTTTAAGATAGGCAACGGCTTCGGCGGCGGAGCGCATATCCGGTTCGCTGACAATCTCGATCAAGGGGACACAGGCGCGGTTGTAATCGACATAACTAACACCGTGTTCATGTTCGGGATGCACCAATTTACCAGCATCTTCCTCCATATGAATCCGGGTAATGCCGATACGTTTGCTCTCTCCGGCAACCTCAATATCGAGATGACCACCAAGGCAGATAGGCAGTTCAAATTGTGAAATCTGATAACCTTTTGGCAGATCAGGATAAAAATAGTTTTTCCGGGCAAAGACGCTGCTTGGCGTAATTTCACAAGCGGTCGCCAGACCGGCCCGAATTGCAAAATCGACAACCTTGCGACTTAAAACCGGCAAGGCTCCGGGCATCCCGGTGCAGACCGGGCAGGTATTCTGATTCGGAGGATTACCAAAATGGGTTGAACAACCACAAAAAATCTTAGTCTCAGTCAGGAGTTGGCAATGAACCTCAAGGCCGATAACAATTTCATAATCCATAATTAATTCACCGCCTTTGTGACCAGTTCCGGCCGCCGGCCAGCCCAACCAGCCATCTGTTCGTAATGCCAGGCCACCCGCAGAAGGGTCTCTTCCGCAAAAGGTTTGGCAATCAGCTGCAAGCCGATAGGAAGCCCGCTTTTGGTAAAACCACAAGGCACCGAAATCGCTGGCAGACCGGCCAGATTAACCGGAATTGTCAAGATATCGGAAAGATACATCGACAAAGGATCGTCAATTTTCTCGCCAAAAGCAAAAGCCGGAGTCGGACAAACCGGAGCAACAATAATATCATTATCAGCAAAAACTTCATTAAAATCTTGGGTAATCAAGGTTCGCACCTGCTGGGCTTTGCGATAGTAGGCATCGTAATAACCCGCCGACAGAGCATAAGTACCAAGCATAATCCGCCGCTTGACCTCATCTCCGAAACCTTGAGCCCGGGTGGTGCGGTACATATCAAGCAAACCATCCGTATTTTCGGCGCGAAAACCGTATTTGACTCCGTCATAACGGGCCAGATTGGAACTCGCTTCGGCGGTGGCCAGAAGATAATAGGTCGCCACCGCATAATCGGTATGCGGGAGAGAGACATCAGCAAATTGCGCCCCGGCATCAGCCAATTGACGGCAGCCGAGCCGAACTGCGGCCTCTACTTCCGGATCAAGACCGACGCCGAAATACTCTTTGGGAACGCCTATCTTTAAGCCTTTAATATCCTGTTTAAGATTGCCATAATAATCGGGAACCGGCGTATCAACAGAAGTTGAATCACGCTCATCATGCCCGGCAATGACGCCGAGTAACAAAGCCGCGTCGGCCACGGTCAAAGTTACCGGGCCAATTTGATCGAGTGAAGAGGCAAAAGCGATCAAGCCATAGCGAGAAACCCGGCCATAGGTCGGTTTCATGCCCACAACCCCACAAAAAGAGGCGGGCTGGCGAATTGAGCCGCCGGTATCCGAGCCCAACGTCGCAATTGCCGTGGCTGAGGCCACAGCGGCGGTCGAACCGCCACTGGAACCACCGGGTACCCTGCTGCGGTCCCAGGGATTTCGCGTCGGATTAAAAGCCGAATTTTCGGTTGATGAACCCATTGCGAATTCATCCATATTAAGTTTTCCGGTAATCACGGCCCCCGCTTCACGCAGGCGAGTCACCACCGTAGCATCGTACTCCGGCCGATAGTCGGCCAACATCTTCGAGCCACAAGTTGTTTTCAAACCCACGGTTGAAAGCAGATCTTTCAAACCTAAGGGAATTCCGGTAACCGGGGTCGTAGCATCACCTTTGCGGCGGCGTTCATCGGCACTTTCGGCCTGAATCAACGCCCCTTTTTCATCAATTTCCAGATAAGCCGCAATTGTTTCGTCAACCTCGGCAATCCGTTTAAAAACCGAGCGTGTCACTTCGAATGAGGAGACCTCACCTTTTTCGAGACGCTGCCAAAGCTCTTCTAAAGTGCAGTTATAAAGTTCCATAATTTGCTAAATTCCTTCAAATCAGGCTGGTGCTGAAATATCTTTCAATCCGATCCGGCAAAATTGTTGCCACCCGTTTATCCGGGCCTAAACGCTGCGCCAGTTTCATTGCCGCCCAAACATTGGCCCCGGATGAAGTACCAACCATAGTTCCTTCAAGTCGGGCCAAAGCCCTGGTCGTAACAATTGCGTCATCATCACTAACGGTGACCACCTCATCAATCAGAGAAACATCAAGAACCGGCGGCACAAAGCCATCACCAATCCCCTGAATCTGATGCAGGCCCGGCTCCTGACCCAAGAGGGCCGCCGAATTTTCCGGCTCAACCGCAACTACCGTGACTTTCGGATTCTGCTCTTTCAAAAACCGGCCAACCCCACCTAATGTTCCGCCACTGCCGACACCGGCGACAAAAACATCAACGTTACCTTCGAGCTGTTTCCATAACTCGGAGCCGGTCGTACGATAGTGAATCTCGGGATTGTCAGGATTCTCAAATTGACCGAGAATATGGGAATTTTCGATACCGGCGGCGATCTCCTTAACTTTACTGACCGAACCCGTCAAACTCTCTTTGGCCGGTGTCAAAACCAGCTCCGCGCCAAGCGCCTTTATAATTTTTTTGCGCTCTTCGCTCATATCCTCAGGCATCACAATAATTACCCGGTAACCGCGATGGACGCCGACAAAGGCGACGGCGATACCGGTATTACCCGAAGTTGCCTCAATAATTGTCGAGCCCGGTTTCAAAAAACCCCGTTTTTCAGCCTGAGAAATCATATATTTAGCCACCCGATCCTTAACACTGCCGCCGGGATTCAAATATTCGGCTTTAGCAAAAATCGGGGTAGAAGAAATTTTCGCCAACCGCAACACCGGTGTATTGCCAATCACACTCAAAATATCAAAATATTCCATGAACTCTTTCCACGATAAAAGGTTTACAGTGCATCACGCACACTCATTTTTATAAAGCGCACCCCAATACTACATTTTTCATTCTAAATAAAGCTCTTTAAATTTTCACAACGCCATCAACCTTGCAACAAAATACGGGCGTCACCCTTGCGGGCGGTGACTTTGCGTTGGTCGAGATATTCGAAGAGGGGAATTATATATTTACGGCTGAGATTGATTTGCGCCTTGAACTCCTGGGTGGTCATGGTTTCGTGTTCTTTGAGAAAAGTCACAACCTGGGAGCGCATCTTCTCGTAGTGCTCAGGGGTAATGAAAATTCCGTCCCGAACCTTTAACAGGGTGCCTTCCTTGACAAGAATTGTCATCAGCAGCTTAATATCTTCCTCTTCCGCCGTAAACTCTTTACTCAGAGAACTATAGTCGGGAAAACTGAGTCCCGCTTTGCGATAGAGGGCAATCAGCCCGGCTTTGACCTTATCAGTATCGACCGCTAGCCGGACTCGGTGATCTGGGGTGCGCAACAGGTCTTTATCAACCACCAGTTTTGCATTTTTCACCAGACGCTGCAAGAGTGCGTGAAAAAGAGGGGCTGAAAGGTCTAAACGTGACCGAACTTCCTCTTTGGCCATCCCTTCGCGCAGAGGTTCACGCTGATGATAATCGATCACCATTGCCAAAATCTTCTCCGCCAGGCTTGCGAATATTTCCCCTGTAATAAAAATCTGACGCTCATTATCAAAACGCACAATCTCACGCCGGGCCAGGAGTTCGTCGAGAACTTTGCCCAAAGCTTTGCCGGAAAAATTAAGAAATGATTTAAGCTCAGCCAGTCGCAATCCGGCAACACCGGCCTGTTTCACTAAAACAGCCACAACATCGCCGGGCTTTCCAGCTTGCAGAAGTTTAAAATCAGGCAGCAAAGGAGCATAATCTTTAAGCCGATGCTTGGCCGGACTGGGGTTGATAACAAGGCCGCCACCGACCGTCTCACGCCGCGCAAAACTGCGCATCACGATCCGATCACCATACATTATAACCGTCGGTTTTTCGAGCCGCACCTGAACAAAAGCGCTCTCTCCGGGCTCAAGTTCCTGGCCATTAAGAACAACGACCGTCCCCATCAAGGCCGCCATACCACTATGCACCAACAATTTGCTCCGCGCTGGCAAAGGAGAAGTGGCCGAGGATAAATGAGTATAGAAAACATCAACCATCGAAGTTGGCAATACGGTTTCCGGCCGCGCCAGAATTTCACCACGCTCAATCTCCGATTTTTCCAGACCTTGTAGATTTATAGCGGCCCGCTCCCCGGCAAAAACCTGCTCCCGCTCCTCGCCATAAGCCTGAAGGCTGCGCACCCGGCTCTCCAGGCCGGAAGGTGCCAAAATCACGGCATCACCCAGCCCCAAAGAGCCGGAAAGCACAGTTCCGGTAACCACGGTACCAAAACCCTTGATCACAAAAGCCCGGTCAACCGGCAGCCGAAAAGCGCCGGAATCGGGCTTTTCAACAATCGTTGCCGCCAACTCATCCAGAGCCGCCAAAAGATCACCAATACCGGCCCCGGTAGTCGCTGAAACCGGAATTACCGGAGCTTCTTCAAGAAAACTCCCGGCTACCAGTTCGGCAACCTCTTCGGTTACAAGTTCGAGCAGATCTTCATCAACTGTATCGCTTTTACTTATTACGACAAGACCGCGTTCGACCCCTAAAAGACGACAAACCTCAAAATGCTCCAAAGTTTGCGGCATAACCCCTTCATCAGCCGCCACCAACAAGAGTACCAGATCGATCCCCCCGGCCCCGGCCACCATGTTTTTGATAAAACGCTCATGACCGGGTACATCAATAACCCCGACCATCTGCCCGCTGGGCAGAGTTAAATGGGCAAAACCCAACTCTATCGTAATCCCGCGTTTCTTCTCTTCCGCCAGCCGATCGGTATCGGTTCCGGTTAAAGCTTTGACCAGGGTTGTTTTACCATGATCAACATGCCCGGCCGTACCCAGAATTATATGTTTTTCCGCCATTTTTCCTCAGTAATTAATTGTCAGATTGTCACAGTAACATTTATGCCGACGAAAGCAGATTACACCGCTATAGAGCCCCCTGAATCACGATTCGTTCAAAAGTTACGCTGCCCGCTGCAACGGTTAAACTCCCAAATAAATTAGTTACACCAACCTGTTCGCTAAAATCAGAATCAAAGCCGCCATGCAGACTGATATTGACGGGTTCATCAAAAACCGGTGATTCTACAAAATTACCGATTTGCATCTGGATCACACCAGGATCGCCACCCCCACCATTCCCGACAAAATCATAGGCATCTTGAATGAAATCGCAATACTCAGAAGGAGTACCTACAACCTTAACCGTAACGGAAGCCGACGGCCCCTGGTTGGCAAAATTAATATCGGTCACAACATCACCAACACCCAAGTCCACAGTATGAACAGCTTCAGTTGCACCTGGATCTGGAAAGGGAAAAGTTTGCGACCAACCATCTTGTTGCTCTTCGGCAATCACGTAATTCCCAATTAGATCTAATCCGGTAAACGAATACTCGCCATTGGCATCGGTAAGTGCATAAATTTCACCTGCACCCCACTGGTTATTAAAATTTATATCGATAAAAATTTTCCAACCGGCAAGTCCGGGCTCACCTGTGTTCCACACACCATCGCCATCATAGTCGTTCCATTTGGCCCCGGAAATACTCCCTAAAAGAGGACTATAAACCATATAGCAGGCTGCGCAGGCTACATGGGCACTGCGATAGGCAATTTTCATATAACCATTTTCACCCCAATCAGAGCCCCAACTGTTACGCAAAATCCAGTAGCCATCACCATCAAGACTCGTATCTTCCCAACCAACTAGAGCTACGGCATGATTAGTAACGGCATAGTAACAGGGATCATAACCACATTCAGTAGTAGAGTCGACAAAAACACCACTTTCATAAGCTACAAAAGCAGAGGTCGCTTGAACGGCGACATCGAGCACTCCGTAAGTCATTAGGGCGCTCTTGATTGCCATAATATCACCACAAGGGATTCGATACCAACCAGCATATTTGGCCCGCAAGGCATCCTCTGAACCATCCACACACCCCTCATCCACAGCGCTATAAGGATAAGACGCTTCCAGGCAAACTCCAAGATCCACCAGCGCTTGAAGTTCTTCATAATCATAGCTGGCGCCGCGACAACCATCAAAACCATCATAATATTGATCAAGACAAAAAGCGAGAAAGGCTTCCGAAAGATCTAGACATTCATCATCATACTTACCCATGGCATAATTATAAACACCTTCTGCGGCGGCACAAGCCCCAAAAGCGTAACAAGAACCGCAAGAGCCTTGATCACGAATTGGCCCGATATAACTATGGCCAGCAACATCACGCCAGTCAAAAGAAGCGGGTATTTCGGTTACAGAACGGACAACCAAAGGACCATCATCAACACGGCCCAAACGACGTGGTACTAAAGGGACATGTCGAGAAAGAAGTTTACGGCGCTCCTCCACAGATAAGCGAGTTACCCAATTCTCGGAAACCGTAAAGCTATAACCATTAGCAGTAATTTTATCCCGAATTTCCGAAATTGTTTCATTCTGCAAAAAAGGTATCTTCTCGGCTCCGACCACCACGCCGGAGAAGAAAAAGAGAGCCAATAAAATAAAAACAGACATCACGAGTTTTCGATTACACATCATAAAAACATTTTCCCAGTTGACATTATCAAATTTCATTACTCCAATTATCGTAACTTATTTATAACTGATGCAACCGTTTAGCCGCAGCTTGCAAGGTGGCATCGGTTTTACAGAAACAGAAACGAACCTGGCCGCTGTCGGGCTCTCCCGGCGGCAGAAAGCTTGAGCCCGGAACGTTGGCCAACCCTTTCTCCTTAACCAGATAGTGAGCAAAATCAAGATCGCCAAGTTCACTTAAATTACGAAAATCAGCCATAATATAATAGGCTCCCTGCGGTACCTGACAGCGAAAACCGGCGGCCGTCAAAACTTCGAGGAGAAAATCTCGTTTATGCTGATAAAAATTGGCCAGATCAAAATAATAATTGTCATCACAACCCATCATTACCGCCGCCGCTTCCTGCAGAGGAGCCGGGGCACCGACGGTGAGAAAATCGTGAATCTTTCGAATTCCGGCCGTAATTTCCGGAGCCGCCAGACAATAACCGATACGCCAACCGGTAACGCTGTAGGTTTTGGAGATACCGTTAATCGTAATCGTACGTTCAGCCATCCCCGGCAAGGTTGCCAGCGGCAGATGCTGGGTTCCATCATAAAGAATATGTTCGTAAATTTCATCTGTAATCGCCAGTACATCATGCTGGCAACAGAGTTCGGCAATCACCTCTAATTCGGCCCGCGAAAAAACTTTACCGGTAGGATTGTGCGGTGTATTTATGATAATCGCCCGGGTTTTTTCCGTAAAAGCGGCTTCAAGCTCAGCTCGGTCAAAACTCCAATCAGGAGCGTTAAGCTGGACATAACGGGGAACGGCTCCACAGATAATTGCATCGGGGCCGTAATTTTCATAAAACGGGGCAAAAATTATCACCTCGTCACCGGGATTAACCACTGCCAACAGGGCCGAGATCATCGCTTCAGTCGCCCCGCAAGTAACCGTGATCTCGGTTTCACCATCAATTTCCAGATCATAAAAATCCCGCATTTTCTTAACAATTGCGGCCCGCAACGAAGCCGAGCCCCAAGTGATAGCATACTGATTAACATCTGCCATCACCGCCTTGCAGGCCGCCTCTTTAATCAGTTCGGGCGCCGGAAAGTCGGGAAACCCCTGACTTAAATTGACCCCGTCATACTCACGACAGAGCCGGGTCATACCCCGAATCACCGACTCTCCAAAAAGTTGCGCTTTTATAGATTCTCTGTTTTTTATCGACATATTCACCCTTTTAGCTTGACTTTTGCTATTACGCCAAGATGATCTGAGACCACATCGGAGAGTACTTTATAGGTTACAAATTCAAATTCGTTGGAAATCAGAATATAATCTATTCGTTTATTTAATGTGGGAGCGGAGGTAAAAACAAGAACAAGGAGAAAAAAAGGATTGAAGACGTCTTACAACGTCATCAATCCATATCGAAAATATTTTTCAAAAAAATCAGATACTCAACATTGCCTTTCTGTCCAAGAACCGGCGAAGTAATCGTCTGATGATGGGAAAAGCCATGCTCCTTAGCAAAGTTGCAGACATTATCAAGGGCAGCCTGGCGTTTCTCCTCATCGCGAACAATACCGCCTTTGCCGACCTCCCCTTTACCAACCTCAAATTGAGGTTTTACCAGGGCGACAACCGGCGCTTCAGGCTGCAACAAAGTAGCCACAACCGGCAGAACTTTAGTCAATGAGATGAATGAGAGATCAATCACGGCCATTTCCAGAGGATCCGGAAAATCAGCCTTGACTGAGTGACGAATATTGGTGCGCTCCATCACCACAATTCGATCATCGCAACGTAGAGACCAAGCGAGTTGCCCATAACCGACATCCAGTGCATAGACCCGCCGGGCACCGTTTTGGAGCAGACAATCACTGAAACCACCGGTGGAGGCACCGATATCGATTGCCACCCGGTCACTTACATCAACCGGAAAAGCTTTAAGAGCGGCCTCAAGTTTAAGCCCTCCGCGACCGACAAAAGGGATATCCTCGCCCTTCAACCTGATCTCGGCACTACTCTCGACCCGGCTGCCGGCCTTCTCGATCAAATTATCATTACAGACAACTTTGCCTGCTAAAATCAGCGCCCGAGCCCGCTCACGCGTCACAGCCAGGCCCAGCTGTACCAGCAGAAGATCAATTCTTTCTTTACTCACAATTATTTCTGCAACACTTTGTTCATCTCTACAACCAACTCGTCAACATCAATTCCGTGGGCAGCGGCCCCCTCTTCAACGGTTTCAAACATTGATGCCGCACAACCCAAACACGCCATACCTTTGGCGGCAAAAACTTCAGCGGCTTTCGGATATTTAGTCAACAGGTCACGGATCGGAGTTTCTTTGCTAACACTCATAATGGAGCTCCTTTAATTATTTTCAACAACTATTTAAACCAGGGCAACGATTTCGTAATCTTCCCATTGATAGTGATCAACTTTTTTAAAGGTGATCTTCTTGCGCATTACATATTCGAGATTATCGAGAGAGAGACTCTCATTATCATAGATATAGTCAGCCATTTCGGCATTTACCATGACGACAAGCTCCTTGACATCAGGATCATAGCCGTAACTTTTTAACTCCCGAACAATTTCGTAAGTAACCGTCGATTTGGATTTAACAATCCCGCGCCCCTCACAATAAGGACATGAATCACACAACATCCGTGAGATACTATTACGAACCCGTTCCCGAGTCATCTCCACCAGACCAAGTTCAGATATTTTCAAAACGTTGGATTTGGCCTTATCCCGCTTTAAAGCCTCCTCCAGAGCGACATTGACCCGCTCACGATGAGATTTTATCTCCATATCGATAAAATCGATAATGATTATGCCGCCAATATTTCGTAAACGCATCTGAAAGGCGATCTCTTTGGCCGCCTCAAGATTGGTTTTAAGAATGGTATCTTCAAGATTTTTCTTGCCGACAAAGCGACCGGTATTGACATCGATTGCGGTCAAGGCCTCAGTCGATTCAATAACAATGTAACCACCTGATTTAAGCCAAACTTTCTGTTCCAAAGCCTTATTGACCTCAAGCTCAATATCATAGGCCTGAAAGATGGGCTGGATTCCGGTATAACGTTCAATCTCACAATGCAGGTCGGGGAAATAACTGGCAATAAAATCCTTGAGATCGTGGTAGCACTCATCTGAATCGACAACCAGGCGATCGATCTCATCAGAATAAAGATCCCGAATAATCCGCTGAACCAGTCTTAAATCCTGATAAACCAGATTCAGCGATTTGGTTTTCTCTTTTTTCTGATTAATATTCTGCCATAGTTTAGACAAAAACTTAAGATCGTGCTTTAAAGCACCTTCGTCTTTACCTTCACTGACAGTACGAACAATCAACCCCATTCCTTCAGGTTTGATCTCGGTAACCAGCTCTTTGAGACGCTGCCGTTCCGTTTCGTCCTCAATTTTACGAGATATCCCGACGTGATCAACCGTCGGCAGCAAAACCAGATAGCGACCCGGCAGTGAGTTATAGGTAGTTATTCTGGCACCCTTAGTACCCATCGGCTCTCTGGAGACCTGAACCAGAATATCCTGTCCCTCTTGCAGAAGGTCTGCAATCTGAGGTGGCGGCAGGGCTTCATCAAGTTCATCTTCAACCAGGACGAACTCCTCATCGACGACGACATTTTCATCAGCCGGCGGAAATGGTACAATATCCTCTTCGCTGCGGACATCAGCAACATAGAGAAAAGCCGCTTTATCAAGACCGATATCGACAAAAGCGGCATCCATACCGGGCAAGACTTTGACAACCCGGCCATTGTAGATATTACCAACAATACCTAAGCCTCGGTCGCGCTCATAAAATAGTTCAGCTAAAGTGCCGTTCTCCAGCAGGGCGACCCGCACTTCACCTTCAGTAACATTGATAATCAGTTCAGCCGACATATTCAGTCTTCCTTTTTCATAATACTTTCTATTTTTGTAATCACTACTCCAGCCTCCGGACGCTGATCGAGTCCGGCCAAACAAGCCAATATATCAAATATGTTGGGGTTACGTCCATCTAAAACATTAATTGTTATAATTAACTCACCAGCTCCAATAACAAAACCCGCAACCAAGCGCAAGTTTTTGCGTCCTATTGCGGGCTAAAAAAATATTTCTCCGATTTTTAAATCAAACCATTAAAAAAAGATAACTATTCAGCTAACCCGTAAATTTGCACACCCGGCACATATTTGACATTGAAGGCTTCATGAACTATAATAACAGTTCATTACATGATGTTTATGAACTATTATATTGTTCAATTTATTTGTGATAGAGGGGTGCAGATGAAATCCATAACAATCCATGGCTTAGATGAGGGTCTCGATAAAAGTATCAGGGATAAGGCTCGGGAACGCGGTTTAAGCATCAATAAAACCCTGAAAGAACTCTTGGGAAAAGCTCTTGGTATTAACAATTCTCAGACCCATGACCGGCGTAATGAGTTTCTTGATTTATATGGTGTCTGGTCAGCCGAAGACTCGGCAGAATTCAAGAAAAACCTGGAAACCTGTGAGCAGATTGACTCGGATGACTGGCAATGAAAAATATTTTATTGGATACAAATTGCTATTCGGCATATCTGACCGGCGATGAGCGAGTACTGAATGCTTTAGTTGAAGCGGAATCGGTTTATATGTCAATCTTTGTTTTAGGAGAGCTCTTTGCCGGCTTCAGAGGGGGGAGCAAAAGGCAGCAAAATCTTGATTATCTGAAACAGTTTTTAACTAAAAAAACTGTAAAAATTCTTGATGCCACAATGGAAACTGCTGAAATTTTTGGTGATTTGAAAGAAAAGTTGAAAAAAAACGGCTCACCCATCCCAATCAACGATGTATGGATCGCAGCCCATGCTTTAGAAACCAGCTCCGTACTTATTACTTACGATGCCCATTTCCAAAACATCACCGGTCTCAGAAGATGGTGAATTGGTGCAGGAATATGCCGTCTTTTTTTTTAAGCTGTAAAACGCCGCGAACACTAATTAACTATCTTTTTCCATCAAACTTTCTATTTTTGTAACCACTACTCCAGCTTCCGGACGTTGATCGAGTCCGGCCAAGCGGGCCAATATATCAAATATATTGGGGTTACGTCCATCTAAAACATTAATTATTACAATTAACTCATCAACTTGATTAATTGTGGCCGCTTTAAGATGCGGCGCCAGATTAACCTCTTTCAGTTTGCCCTTCCTTCTTTTTTGCAAAATCAGCGGTTTAAGCCCGGCAATCACTTGGCCTGCAACCTTCTCAACTTCCGGTAGCCGGGCTCTCCAGCCAAAGTCTTCAAGCACTTCAGCCTGAATCTGATAAACAGAGCCCAAAAGACGACGATCAATCGCCGCCACCCGCGCCCCGAGCTGAAAAGAGTCAATAAATGTAAGATCGGAAGGCATCGCTTGCGGCCACTCTTGTTTTAATTGATCAAGATCAATCGGGGCCAGAGTACGAAATTCCATCACCTCATGCCGACTCGCCAAACCCACCGGCAAGGCATGGACAAAAGAGACCTTGGGATGCGGATGAAAACCTTGAGAAAAGGCCAAAGGCAGTTTAAGTCGCCGCAAACCCCGGATAATAACCGCCACATTTTCCAGATGAGAGAGATAAGAGAGCCTGCGCCCCCGGGAAAAAGCGAGCTGATAACGCCATTCGCGCCGCTGACCTCCAGATAAAAACTGCTCTTTTACAACCGTTTGCGGCAAGCTGGCAACAGCTGACGGCTGGTTAGTCTCGGAGTCAGTTTCAGGCAAAGCCACAACCGGCTTAGCCGTTACATTCTCTATCCCCCGACTTGGGTTGCAAACGCCGCAACCATGACAATCACCCAAACGACAATCTAGTGTTGTCTCCTGCGACAAAGCTTTTTCCCGTTCACATTCAAGAAATTTTTCACTGACCAGACAATCGATATGGCTCCAGGCCAATTTCATGCCGGGGACAAGTTTACGCGCCACCAGCTCTTCGAGCACAAAACCCTCTTCGCTAAAAGCCTGTTGCCAGAGCGAGTAATCAAAATGATCACTCCAGGCATCAAATGAACAGCCCAAATGCCGGGCTCTTTTAAGTACCGGCCAGAGACTACG
>JAGGWR010000300.1 GCA_021163445.1 Candidatus Tharpella aukensis | reverse complement strand
GAAGTTGACTACAATTTGGCCTATTTTAAGGCCGCACCGGACGAGATCGCCAATCTGCCGGAACTGGTTATCGAAGAAAAATGTTTTCAAATTGTCGAATTTCTCTGCAAAGATTGCGGCAGCTGTATCGAAATCTGCCCCAATCAAGCTATCGCCAAAGAGTCTGAAGAGATTAAACCAAAAATCAACCCCGATCTTTGTCTGCGGTGTGGGTATTGTGTTGGCTTCTGCCCCCAATTCGCCATCCGCATGACATAAGGAAAAAGGAATAATCCATGAAAAAAATTGCGATTTTAGCCGGTGATGGTATCGGCCCGGAAGTTATGCGGGAAGCACTTAAAGTGCTTGGCGCAGTTCAAGAAAAATTCTCTTTTAAACTTGAATACACCTTTGCCGATGTCGGCGGCTGCGCTATCGACAAGCAGGGTTCGGCGCTGCCGCCAGAGACCTTGAAAATCTGCGAAGAGAGTGATGCGATTTTGTTTGGCTCGGTCGGTGGCCCGCAATGGGAAAACCTGCCGCCGGCCGAACAGCCGGAACGGGCCGCACTGTTACCTCTACGCAAACATTTTGATCTCTTTTGCAATTTTCGCCCGGCAAAAGTCTATCCCTCCCTGACCGCAGCCTGTCCTTTAAGAGCTGACATCATCAAAGAAGGTTTTGATATTCTCTGCGTGCGTGAATTGACCAGCGGCATCTATTTTGGCCAGCCCAAAGGCCGGGAAGGTGAAGGTAAAGATGAAAAAGCCTTCGACACAATGGTCTATACCAGGGGTGAAATTGAACGAATTGCTCATTTAGCTTTTGCCGCCGCCCGCAAGCGGCGCGGACAGGTAACCTCAATCGACAAAGCCAATGTCCTGACGACCATGGTTTTATGGCGGGAAGTCGTCTGCGAAGTCGCCAAAGAGTATCCCGACGTTGCCTTAAACCACATCTATATCGACAACGCCACGATGCAGATGGTCAGGGATCCGCACCAATTTGATGTTATGCTCTGCGGCAATATGTTTGGCGATATCATCTCCGATGAAGCCGCCATGCTGACCGGTTCAATGGGACTTTTAGCTTCCGCCAGTCTCAACCGAGAAAACTTCGGCCTCTTTGAGCCCGCCGGCGGCTCCGCCCCCGATATCGCCGGACTTGGCATCGCCAACCCGATTGCTCAGATACTTTCCGCAGCGATGATGCTGCGTTACAGTTTTTCCCTTGATGAAGCCGCCGACGCCATCGAAAAAGCCATCGCCAAAACTCTGGAAGATGGCATCCACACCCGCGACATCGCCATAAACCCGGATAAAACGGTTAATACAGCAGAGATGGGCGAGGCGATTTTAAAAAGGATTTAATTCTGATGGCTCTTTACCTGTTTCAAAGATTCAATAACCTTACTCGCCTCCTCCTTACTACAACTGTCAATATCTGACTTGTGATAGTATTTGTACAAAAAGTTATTGAAATGGTTGGAACTCCAGCCGAGCTCTTCGACAAGATGCAGAACATAGAGTTTCTGACGGATCGTCAGCCCCTCAGAATTGAGACGATAGTGGCGACTTTTGGCAAAATCACGCATCAGACGGCGAAAGCTGAGCTCATCAAGCTCTTTAGCTGAGCGGACGCCGCAAGATTTTTCGAGAAAATCGCGATACTCATCATCGGAAAAACCCAATTCCCGTTTGACGATATGGATAACGGCCAGTTTCTTGTGATCAATCATCCTGAACTCTCTCCTAGACACTAAACAAAAAAGGCTGCGTGATTAGAGGTAAAAGAGGGGGGATCACGCTTAATAATCGGAGCGAGCGCCGGATGGCGTTTAAACTCCTGATCGAGAAAGCGCCTAATCTCTCTCCGTTGCCAGCCATGCGGATGGATGAAATCGCCGTAGAGCGAGAGATCGCCAGAATAAAAATCACGCACCTCAAGCTCCTTACTTTCAGGACTGTATAACGGCAGGTTAAATATTGCGAGGTTAAGAAATGTCACTGCCTGACTATGCTTAACCATAAAATCGAGCGTCCGCCGGGCTGCGGGCAGAGCTTCGGTCGGCGTACCGAAAAGAAGGTAGACATAGGTCGCAATCCCAACCTCTTGCAGATTGTTTAAAACCGTCGAAACCTGTTCTAAAGAGATACCCTTCTGCATCGCCTGCAAAACTTGCGGATCACCCGACTCAATCCCCAATTTCAATAACACACAACCCGCCTGCCGCAGTTTGCGGCAAAATTCAAAGTCACAAAGATCATCGCTAATGCGGGCAAAACCGTACCATGGCACCCCCGGCGGCTGCTTGATCAAGGCTTGCATGAGAGCCGGACTCAACGCATTATCGAGAAAATGGATAAGTCCGGGCGGCGTCTGCGCAGTATGCACAAGTTGGTTAAGTTCACTGACAACCGTTTGCGGAGCGATTTGTCGATATTTGCTGCCTTCCGCCTTCTCTGGGCAAAATGAGCAACGATTCCAATAACAGCCACTTGATGCGGCATAGGGCAAAATCCGGCCGGGGGCAAGATAATCAAGCTCTGAGAAATCGCTGTAATCCGGCAGGGCAAACTCACTTTCTGCCGTTTGAGATAACTGGTTTTGCAACTCAACTTCAGCCTCAATCTCAACCTCAGCTTCAAGCTCAACCTTCTCGCTCTTTGGAGATTGCGCTCCTAACCGTTTTAATCTCAACAATTCCAGTAAAGGTTTTTCTCCCGGCCCGGCGATTAAATGATCAATCAGACCGGTAAACGGGTTCTGCCAAGCCGCTTTATCATCTTCCGGCCGACTGAGCCATGAGGTCACAAGGCCGCCACCAACCACCACGGGAAGTTCTGGATAGCGCTGCCGACAAAAGCCGATCATAGCAAACGTGACCAGCGCCTGACTTAAATAATTCAAGGAAAAACCGATCAGGGAAGGATTTGAGGTCTCGATTAACTGGGTTAATCTTTTACTGAAAAAAGGCCAATAGATATTCTCCTGCGGCCGGGCGGCGGCAGTCAGCAAATCGCGGCTGCGAAGCGGTGAAAGTTCCGTGTCCTGATAATTGACCAGCGAAAGACCGACACCGGTTTTTCTGCCAACCATCTCCAGAACCCGATTAATATCGGCTACCGCCCGTTTGTAACGATCAAAATTTTGATAAAGCCGGGGCTCACTTAAGGCCGCAAAGTTTTTATCAACATGCCGCAGCGCCCGGCGGCTCCAAGTATCATCAACTTGCAGTGGTTCCTTAAGCAGAAACCGCAACCCTGCAAAATTAAAGTCGGCAACCGTGCAGGAAACCCCACGGCCGCGCAAAGCGCCGGCCAGTTTTGCAATTCCGGCCGGCGCTTCGGAAGGTTTAGCTACCGGTGGATAAATTAAGATAATTTCAGACATAACAAAGACGGGCTTTACCCGTAATCCAAGGAACAAAAACACAGGCCCGACATAGCCAGAACCAAATCAAATCCGCGCATCTTGTTTACCTGAAAGCCCCTGCCATGCAAGTATTTTTTCATCAGCGGTAACCAGCGTCGCTGTAATTGACAGAGCCGAGGCAACAATTATCCGGTCTGCGGGATCACCATGAAAACCAGGCAACTGCCCGGCCTGAATACCAAGAGCTCCATGCATTGCAATTTCCTGCAACCCTTTTTCAAGCAACTCCCGACGCCAATTCTGAAGATCCATTTTAATTTCCAAACGATTTTTCTCGACCAATATTGTAATTTCCCAAAAACTGATGGCAGCAACCAACAAACGTTCTTCACTTAACGCCTCGTCAATAATATCTCGTGTTTTCACACCAAGACGATTACTTCCTTCGTCGAGCCAGACCAACACATGGGTATCTAAAAGTATCATAATTCAGCATCCCACTCGACGCCCAAAGAAGAAACCAGATCATCCTTACTGCAAACCTTTTTCCGGTGGAGCCCGAAAAGGGTTTCAGGGATTTCCCGATAAGGTACTAGCCGGGAGACCGGCTTGCCATTTTTAGTTATAACAATTTGCTCTCCAGTCTGACAAACCTCGTCCATCAAACGAAGACAGGTTGCTTTGAAAACTGAGGCCTTGACTGTCTGCATAGAACCCTCCACAAATAATAGTTAGTGCCTGACCTAATGCATAGTCAAAATCATGGTCACATGCAAGCAAAAAACTTAAACTCCACTTTTCTCAAACCTTTTTCATTGACCCTATACAACAAAAACGGTAAACTATTTAACTCTGCCCTCCCAACTCTATAGACCTTGAAGGTTTGGAACGCTTTTCCGCAGGAGACAGATTTAATTTTTCTCTATTGCCCGTTTAGAACGTCCACTATGCAGAAGGAGTCTAAAATTGAAAATCTCATCTCTTACCTGCCTTTTTTTCTGCCTTATTACTTCGATTTGTTATGGACAGGAGACTTTTGTTGATTACGAGAAAAGCCGGTCAACTTCTTCCAGTCAAAGCTGGAAGTCTGTCGTTAATTATGAAAAAGACAGCTCAGCTTTGGCAGCGAATGATGAGTCATTAACATCAATTGACGTCAATAATCCGGACAACTTGGAATTACTCAACTGTCTCTGTAATTGCGTCTTACCTGGGACAAACTTTTCATGTTCCTTTAATCTGGAATCAGAAGGCACCTCACCTTCATGCGCGAAGATTACAAATGGTCCATGCCTCTGTCTGGGAATATCGGGCGTCGGCTGTGTGCGCAGGCCTCTTCCCGGCGATTCTGAGTGTACACAAAGATGCAGAGAAAGATTTTCTAAACCGACAGGGCCTCCCTCCTGGATTTCTGACTGGCTTTCTGTTCACGGGTGCGCATGGCCAGGGGGGCAATACAGTTCTGAGCCTACACTTAACTCAGATTTAAAGAATTTCCAGTTTTGTTATGACCCTCTCTATATATTGTTGGGGGAAGATATCCCACCCAAGGGCACAACCCGGCCAACGGATGAAAAAGCATCTCTTTACGAAGATCTCCTGCATAAAGGATATAAACCCTTGCGATCATCTCTTTACAAGCCGACCGCTCCCGACTTAAAGAAAGATGAGTCCGGCGTGAATGTTGCAAATTTAAAATTAAAAAAAGGAGATGTTCTTCTTCTCGGTTTTGGTGAACTTACCCCCTCTAAAATCTCATCCTCCAACAAAAAAATTTACACCGCTCCTCACTATATAGTTATGGATAATGATGTATATTTTTTTCAGATTCTAAATGCCAATGGCGGATACTTTGACGAAGCACAACATATTAGGACAATATTCAATGTCAGAGATCTGAGCCGACTCGGAGATGATGATCTGAAAAATGGCAGACCGTACAGAACATATATTATCCTCAGAAAAACCCCAGTGTTATAGAATAGTTGTCACCTGAAGTGAACAGCTAACCAAAAACAATCAATTAAATGTCAAGGATAAAGATTTGACCCCAACCATGCTATGACCCCAACCATGACTAAACTCAACTTACAGCGTGTCCTTCTTGTTCATCCTTTAGGTTATCAAGCCTCGGCGGCGAAGGCCGATATTGCCAGAAAAGCTAATTTGATGCCGCCTTTAGGGCTTGCCAGTATCGCCTCCTATCTCGAAGAGCGGGGCAAAAAAGCTGACATTCTCGATTGTTTTGCCTTCCCGCTGACGGCTGAGCGGCGGCTGAAAACTTACCTTAAAATGATGCAGCCGGGCTGGATCGGTTTCAGCTGTACAACCTCGAGTTTTCTTGACGGGGTTCGCCTCGCGGCCCTGGCCAAGGAGACGCTGCCCGGCATCAAAACCTTTTGCGGCGGCCCCCATGTTTCGGCCCTGCGCGAAAAATTATTGGCCGACTATCCGACCTTTGATTTTCTTGTAGTCGGCGAGGGTGAAGAGACGGTTTTTCAGCTCATGGAAGAGCCGAAGAACTGCGCCAAAATTCCCGGCCTGGCTTTCTGGAATGCCGCCGGAAAAGCCGAATTTTCCGGTTTCCGTGAGATTGGCGTCGTGCTTGACAACCTCCCGTTTCCGGCCTATGAAAAGCTTACCGGCTTTCCCAAAACCTACCGGCTGCCGATCTTCAACTACCCCAAAGCCCCGAATACGAGCTGTATCTCCAGCCGGGGCTGTCCTTATACCTGCAGCTATTGTGACCGTTCGGTTTTTCGCCGCACCTTCCGCTACAACTCGGCCGCCTATCTCTACCGCCACCTCGAATACCTGAAAAACCGTTTCGGTATCCGCCATGTCAATTTCTATGATGATCAGTTCACTTTTAACCGGAAACGGGTGACTGAGCTCTGCCAACTGCTGCAATCGAGCCCTTTAGATATGACGTTCAACTGCGCGGTTCGGGCCGAACATGTCGATGCCGAAATGTTAACCATGATGAAAAAGGCGGGCTGCTGGATGATCAGCTTAGGTATCGAGAGCGGTGATGCCGAACTTTTAAGCCGCCACCGGCAAAAGGTCGATCTTGATTTCATGACCGAACAGGTTAAGCTGATCAAAAAGACCGGTATCCGGGTTAAAGGTCTCTTTATGGTCGGCCTGCCGGGCGAAACCACGGCCAGCGTCAAACGTTCTATCGCCTACTTAAAGTCACTGCCGATAGACGAACTCAATGTCGCCAAATTCACGCCGTTTCCAGGCTCACCCCTTTATGAAAATATCCACAGTTTTGGCAGCTTTAACGAAGATTGGGAAAGGATGGACTGCATGAGCTTCCAGTTTATCCCCGAAGGTATGACCAATACGGAGCTTGAAGAACTCTTCCTCGAGTTTTATAAAACCCATTTCAAACAGCCCCGCATCCTCTTCAACTACGTCGCCATGCTCAAACACTCTCCCGATTCCTGGCTCCGTTTCGCCGCCAACCTGGGCTCCTTCCTCAACTTTGCCCGCCGCAGTGAAAGTCGCATGCTGAAATAAGATTTCTGGCCTGGAAAAGATATCCCCCTCATTCTCACTTTTTAGCGATGAGAATAATAACGGACAATACGCCCAAAACCACTGCGCCGTAGACCAGCGCCACAAGGCCGAATACATCAATGGCGATACCAGCCCACAACATTCCCAAGGTGAACCCCAGAGTGAAAGCCATCGAAGTAATCGCTTGGAGTCGTGCCTGATATGACTGTTTCGCCATTTCCTGAATGCGGCTGGTATTCCAGACGGCCTGAGCAAATGCAGCCGCGCCGAGAACCGCCAGCGGCACCATTGCGAAAAAACCGGTCGGGAAACACGCAAAAAGAGCGAGAGCTATTGCGCTGACCAAGCCCAGCAGGGCATAACGACGAGTCGGATTGTCGCCCGCACTCCGGGCTCCGGCAAAACCCGCCCCAACCACAGCCCCGAAGCTGAACGAGGCCGCCAACATTCCCAAATCAATAATTGAACCACTCTCGATGTGAACAATGGACGCCAGCAGCCCAATCACCGGGCCGACCATCATAATGGTAACAAATGTGAACAGAAGCGGGTGGAGAATGTGTGGCTGCCGAGCCAAATAGATGATTCCATCAATGAGGTCGGACAACAGCCGTCGTAGATCAAAGGATTCGGTCTGGCCGGTCGATTGTCGGCTGAGATCGTGCAGGTTCCAGAAGCAGGCTGCTGCAACCAGATACGTAATCGTATTTAGAATAAAAGCAAGAGCCAAACCCAAAATTCCAAGAAGCACGCTGCCGACGCCACTAACAATCACCATGGAAGTGGTTTCGGTCATCGAATTAATCGAAACGGCTGAACGCACTTCGTTGGCGGGAACGCTTCCAGTCAGAATAACCTTGTAGACAGGTCGGGAAAAGAGGATAACCAGCCCGCGGATAACCGCCCAAACATAGATATGCCAAATGGCGACATGGCCTGTCAGAACCAGAACTGCCACAATAGCAGTGACAACAGCCCCGATCACTTGCCATATTATAAGCAGGCGACGGCGGTCAACCTGGTCGGCAATCACCCCTCCCAGCGGCAGAAGCAAGAGGGGCAGAGAGCTCAAAACGGTGATCCAGCCAACCGCCATGGCTGAACTGGTCAATGTCGCTACCAGCCAGGCCTGAGCAAGTTGCTGCAAGCGATTCCCGGCAAAAGAGCAGTTCATCCCAAACCACAATTGGCGAAATGTTGCCCGCCGCAGAGGGGCTGGAATGACCGAGCCAATGTAGGTTCGGGCTGTAACCAATCGACTCTTTTTGCTGGGTTCTAACACTATTCATCATCTCGAGTAATTGTGTTAATCAATGATCGGGCTTCGTCGATTAGACCGACAAAGGAGAGGTTTAGCGCCCCCCAACGATCCAGAGTTTCCTCGATTGAGTGCCCAAAAACCCGCTGAAATCCAGGGTGCCTGGTTTCGTCAAGTATCACAGCCAAAATCCTTCCCATCTCACCAAAGTTGTAGCGCAGGCTTGCGGCGGCGGTATAGCCCAACCGTACCTGTCGAGGATCCCCTTGCCAGCCGGCCTCGCGCAACCCACTTATGTAGCCGGCAAAAACGATCTCTTCAAGCATCTTTGCCTGAGCCAAATCGACCTCAAAAAAGAACAGATCAGCCTGGATGAGGGGGACAAGTTCCTCACCAATAGCCCCCTGTCCGCAAAATGCCCAGTCGATAACTACCGTCTGAACGTCACCGGCTACCGGCCGCTGAGCGAACAGGTTGCGGCGAAAGGCATCGTGGTGGCAGAGGGTTTGGGGCAGCCGGTCGAGGGCCTTGAGAAAGAGGCCGCGTTCTCCCCATAAACGCAAAAGATTGTCAGCGAAATCACCCGGCAGCCAACGACACACCAGCGGGTGCATAAGTGAATTTTGCAGAAGGGGCAGTGCGGAAGCATTCCGGGCGACATATTTTCGCAGCCACCCTGAACTCAACCAAGGCCAGGATGGTAACTCGCGCCCGGTCAAGTATGCCCCATTAAACCGGCCCAAGTGACGGGCGACGATTCCGTAATGTTCCAGGGGCCACTGCGAACCGATCTCATCCGTTATATCCTCAAGCCATATCCAACAAATCCCATCCGGGTGCTCAACCGCAGCAAAACTGCGGGGCACCGCCAAATTACCGGGTAGGTCGTCAAACCATCCAGATTGATAAGCGTCAACTTCACGTTTGTAGTAGTTCCAATCAGAGATATCGATATCATCATTTCCTGGACGAAACACTTTGAGAATCAGCGACCAGGAAATGTTTAGACCCGGCCCACTCCCCTGCCCGGTAAACCGATAGATCGTACCCCCTCCAGCACCACCATGCAGTTGCTCGTAATCCCAGCAAATAACTTCAATGGTGTTACTCGCACTCTGCACGAGAGGTGTCAGGGTGGCTTGATTGATTGTGGATAGGTGCGATGCTTGGGCTTCAGCTGTCATTTCAACTTTTCCGCCCATCTTATCCCCTCTCTGATCTTACAACATCGCAGGATATCGGAACTTCTAAGTAACTACTCGTAACAGATTGAAATTATTGAACTAATATTTTATGAT
>JAGGWR010000285.1 GCA_021163445.1 Candidatus Tharpella aukensis | reverse complement strand
TCGACGCCGACATGCAGTTCGTGGTCAAAATCAACTCCATTGTAAAGGTGGGACAGGGAGTCTATGCGCACGGTCGCCGGTGGCTCGCCACCTGCGCCAAAAACCGGGGCGGCGAGAAAAAACAGCGCCACTATTGTCCCTTTCAGGGCCCATCTCTTTCTACTTTTCATTCGTTCGTTCCTCCTCGAAGGTTCAAATATTCTATTTATTACCGTTATCGGCATCTTTATCGTACATGATAACTTTCTTGAAAAAAATTGGAAACACTATCAAAAATCCGACGCAGATAAGGTATTCGACGGCCTTGATATAATCGTAGTACTCTACAAGAGTGCCGATCGCTACTGGTTCGCCAATGGTATTGAAAAAATGAGTTATTTGGTTGCCCATTAAAGATCTCCTTTATCGTAATTAATTTCTATTCGTTGCGGATTCGGTTGCTGCGACATCTTTTTTGTGGGCCATGCCTACCGATGCTTTGATGAATCCCAAAACCAGCATAAGCGCCGGAACCAGTTGGGCGACAACGATCAGTGCGCAAATACCGACAAAGACAGAGACGAGAATCCCGCTTTTGTATACCACTGTCTCTCCTGCAAATGCCGGACTGATTGACGCCAGAAACAAAAAGATTGTTGTGATAGCAGTTTTCATGATTAAATCTCCTTTTTCTTTAATTATTATAATTATTTGTCTAATCCCCGGTGTATCTCTCCGTTAGAGTTTTCCAGGGTAGAACCTTTTGTGGACAGCCTTCTGTCGGTTGAGTTATGAAAGGCGCATTGAACTACTTGCTTGAGCTCTTCTTTGTCGTCACCGTTTACCGGCTTTAAGGCATGATAGAAGATCCCCTCTTTGCGAAACCTGCGAATGAGGGGGAGGGACTCCTCATTCGATATAAGGATAATGGTTAAATTTTGGTTGCAACTCTTTAAGAGAGGGATTATCTTCATTGCCGATAACCCGTCGAACTCACTTCCCAAGAGGATAACCTTAGCCTCTTTTTTCAGAACATTACTAAGAACAACATCTACGGAATCTGCCTCAATGACACTGTACTCGCTCCCGCTGAAAAATCCAGCGATCTGTTTTCGAGTTGTTTCATCTCTGTCAGCTATTAGAAGAAGCTGCATGTTTCATCCCCCTTTCCAGGAAATACCCCAATAGCTCTTCCAATCAAGAGTTGTTGACCTTCCCATTATTCAAAACTTCTTCGTGTTTTTTTGTCTTTCCGAAAAGGCCGGCCATCATGGAGCCAAACATCATTGCCGAAGGAATAAACTGGAAGGCAACAATCACAGCCATAAATCCGATAAACAACCATCCAATTATGCCAATTCCTCCACTTTCAGCGCTGCTCGCGGCAAAAACTGAACTTGCTTGCAACATGACCAGCAGAGTGACGATACGTAATGTGTTTTTCATTTTTCCCACCTCCGTGTAGCTTCAAAAGACTTCTATGTCTTCCGTCCTATATTTTATATGTGATCTTTAGAATACTTTATACAATCTACAGTTTGCATCAACCGTTCCACTTGTGAAATTAATCTCACTAAATTTATAACTGATTGTATTTAAAGAACCTTATTTCACAAACGGAGGAAAGGGTGGTTCACTTTATGGTGTCAGAACGTATATTTTTTTTATACATCAAATCAACAGATATGCGTTGCAGATGGATATTGTATGTCATAACTAGTTGAAAGATAGGGACTTATCAGCTTTTGTTTAGGAGTATACGAAAAAAATGCCCCTTTCTCTATATTGATGCACTCGCAAAAAGGAGCTCCAGACAAAAAAGGCCACCCTGAAAATGAAAAAAGCAACCTTCCAAAATTTTTGTTACAAATAATTAATCGTTTGCTTGCGGCAGGCAATGATCTTAAATGATTTAATTGAAATCAGTGACAGTTGCCGTTTACAATAAATATAGTTTTATCCTTGCAATTTTCGGGCTGATGTATTATCCCGGCGCTTCTAAATTGTGTTGAAATGAATTATTTTGCCGAGATCCTTAGAAAAGGGGCCGGTCTGGTGTACGAGGGTATCAAGCATGATTATTGAAACAATTGTTGTTGGACCGTTGCAGGTAAATTGTTATCTGGTTGGTTGTGAGAAGAGTCGGGTGGCGGCGGTTATCGATCCCGGTGATGATGTTGATCGTATTGTTGAGGGTCTGAAAAAGGCCAAACTCAAGGCGGCATACATTATTAATACACATGAGCATTTTGATCATGTGGGAGGTAATAAACGTTTGCATGAAGCTACCGGAGCGCAGATTTTAGCTCATGGGGCGGGGGCTGAGGAGATTACCAATATTTCCAGTCGAGCACTGTTGTGGGGCATGCAAGCTGAAGATTCGCCTCCGGTTGACCGCCTGCTCGAAGATGGTGATCTGGTGAATATAGGTGAGACGGTTACGTTGAAAGTTCTTTCAACTCCGGGTCACTCATTGGGTTCAATCTCTTTGATAGGTGAAAAGGTTGCTTTTGTCGGAGACCTGATTTTTGC
>JAGGWR010000212.1 GCA_021163445.1 Candidatus Tharpella aukensis | reverse complement strand
CGCCGTGAACCGTTTAAGCTCCATGCCCACTCTCTACAATGATGATTTTTCATACCTCAAAGAAGCCATTGAGCACTTAAGACAAGCGGAGACCCTTCAGGCCGATTTTGATGATGACCTGCAACAGATATCCCTAACCGCCACCAAAGATCTTAAACATCGACTTAAGTTCACTTTGCCAAGTGAGGTCTGGCCGGATGACGAAATCTTTGTTCTGTCTGCCGATCCTGATGTCATTCAGAAAGAGATCAAACGCAGCCGTAAGGATGAAAATGCTTGGCCCGACATCCACTATCTCTGGCAGCACAATCCGATTCTTGCGTGGATTAACGATAAAGTAGTTGCCGAATTCGGCCGGCATGAGGCCCCGGTATTAACCCTTTCCGGAGCCCTGGCTCAGGGTGAAACCGTTTTCATTCTTTCCGGCCTGATCCCCAACCGTAAAGGTCACCCTCTGGTTCACCGTTGGTTTGGAGTTACATTTAGGCAAGATAATTTCCAAAATATTGAAAAGTTCAAACACCTGCTGAATAGAACCGGTCTCGGTAAAACCCGCTTCCCCAGCAAAGAGACTCAGATTGACCTTGATTTCCTCCGCAGCCTGCTACCCGAAGCCGTACGACAGGCCAAAACCTACATGAGTGAGCAACGGCAAACCTTTGAAAAAGAGATCAATATCAAGTTGGAAGAGCAGCTTACCGCCTTGGAACGATTACGCGGTAAACAGTATAAACAGCTTGATCTTTTCTATATGGAGAAAAAACAACTCAACAAAAAAGAGCAGGAAAAACGCGAAATCGAGCGCAAATTTGATGAATTCATCGATTGGGTTGAAGATACCATGACCACTGAAGATAAGCCCTTTATTCAGGTGATCGCTGTGTTAATGGGTGCAGGGGGCAGGGTGCAGGAAGATGAGATTTGAGGATTTGGAGGTTTGGAAAAGGTCGGCTCGTTTGAGTGCGGAAATTTATAAGGAGTTGCGCGAACTGAAGGATTATGGCTTTAAAGATCAAATAACCAGGTCAGGTTTATCTGTTCCCAGTAATATAGCTGAGGGAATTGAACGGTCTTCAAATAAAGAATGTTTGCAATTCCTCTCCTATGCCAAAGGCTCTTGCGGAGAACTGAGAACCCAGATATATATTGGCATGGATATCAATTACATCCCCGCCGATAAAGCCAAAAAATGGATCGAAGATTCAAAAGAAATTTCAGCCATGCTTAGTGGTTTAATAAAAACAAAAAGGAAACAACAATAGAAGGTTCCGGGATGTCGGGAGGTTAATGGTTGTCACCATTTTGCCCCCTGCCCCCTGAAACCTGCCCCCTTATATTATGGATATTACCGGCATCAACAACGAGAACGAGTTTTACACTCATCATTATCTCTCTGCTATCCTGGAAAATGATTTGAAGGATGTCTTTACAGAGTGGAAACGACGGGATGAAGAGGATGGGGTTGTCCAACCTTATGTGACTCTCAGAAGTTTGCGGAAAAGTTTTTTCGTCACCCAAGACCTTCTCAGCCGGGAGCGGAAAAACCGTGAGCGGCTTGTCCTGCAAAAGGAGTTGACGGCCAACCTTCTTGTTGCCTTAGGCTATGAATGGCAAAATGAACTGGTCACTATGGATGATGGTTCTGTCATTCCTTTAATTGGCGGTATCAATAAAGCCGATGGCTCGCCAGATCTGTGGATTATTCAGGCCCTGGATATTTTTGCTGAGGATGCCGATCCTCTGGAATTGCGGCTCGTTCCCGAACAATATTCAGACGATGCTGAAGCAGAGAGGGTTCTGGATCTCCCTTTTACCGAGATTATCAGCAAAAATATCTTCAGCCACAGTGAACCACCCCGCTGGTTGATTCTTATCAGCAGCACCCAACTTCTTCTCATTGACCGAACCAAATGGAATGAGAAGCGTCTACTCCGTTTTGATCTCCGGGAGATTCTTGATCGCCGGGAAACCTCCACTCTGCAGGCCATGGCCGCCTTGCTCCATCGGGATTCAATCTGCCCCGGTGATGGCATGTCACTTCTCGATACTCTGGATGAGAATTCCCATAAACATGCTTTTTCTGTCTCCGAGGATCTAAAATACTCTTTGCGGGCGGCCATTGAACTGCTTGGCAATGAGGCGATCTGGTATCTGCGCAATCAAACCCACGACAAACTCTTCCGTGAAGATATGGCAGGCCAGCTTACCCGGGAATGTTTACGCTATATGTACCGGATGCTCTTTCTCTTCTATATCGAAGCCCGCCCGGAACTTGGCTATTTACCCGGCAATAAATCAGAAGAGTATCGTAAAGGTTACAGCCTTGAAAACCTGCGGGATCTGGAGATGGTTCAACTCACCACCGAAGAGTCAAAGAACGGCTACTATCTTCATGAATCGATAAAACTCCTCTTTGACCTGCTCTATAATGGCTTTCAGCCTCAGCATCGAGACTTGCAGCGAAGTATGTTGGACAATCCGGATCACCACACCTTTCGCATCTCCCCCCTGCGCAGTCATCTCTTTGATCCAAAACAGACCTCTATTCTTAATCGGGTTCGCCTACGTAATTCCGTCATGCAGAAGATCATCGAACTGATGTCTCTCTCCCGCCCGAAAAAGGGCCGTAAAAACCGGCGGGGCCGCATCTCCTATTCCCAGCTTGGTATCAACCAACTCGGAGCCGTCTACGAGGCCCTGCTTTCATACCAGGGTTTTCTGGCCAAGACCGATCTCTACGAGGTTAAAAAGGCCGGTGATAAACATAATGTTCTGGATACCGCCTATTTTGTCGGGGCTGACGCTATTGAAGAGTACACCGAGGACGAGCGCGTCTATAATGATGATGGGACTTTGGTTAAATACGATAAAGGAACTTTCATCTACCGGCTGGCCGGGCGTGATCGAGAGAAATCCGCCTCCTACTACACCCCGGAGGTGCTCACCAAATGTTTGGTGAAATATGCCTTAAAAGAGTTGCTTAAAGACAAAAACGCGGATCAGATTCTGCAACTGACGGTCTGCGAACCAGCCATGGGCAGTGCCGCCTTCCTAAACGAAGCGGTTAATCAATTGGCCGAAGCCTATCTCCTGAAAAAACAGCAGGAGCTTGGTGAAAACATCTCCCACGAAGAGTACCCCAAAGAGTTGCAGAAAGTAAAAATGTACCTCGCCGACAACAACGTCCATGGTGTCGATCTCAACCCGGTGGCCGTAGAATTGGCCGAAGTTTCCCTTTGGCTCAATACCATTTATGAAGGTGCCTTTGTTCCCTGGTTCGGTATGCAGCTGGTTTGCGGCAACTCCCTGATCGGAGCCCGGCGGCAAACCTTTCAGACCAGCCTCCTCAGAAAAGAAAAAAAGTCTGACTCTCTTTGGCTGGATGCAGTTCCCGAAAGAGTAATGCCGGGCACAAAAAGACCGGAAAAGACAGTCTACCATTTCCTCCTGCCGGATAAAGGCATGGCCGCCTATAACGACAAAGTCATTAAACAACTTGCCGGTGGCGAACTCAAAGCCATAGCAGAATGGCGCAAAGAGTTTACTAGCTCTTTCTCAAAATCCGAAATTGCCCAGCTTGAAAAACTCTCTACCGCCGTCGATAAACT
>JAGGWR010000107.1 GCA_021163445.1 Candidatus Tharpella aukensis | reverse complement strand
TGGCTAAGTAAAAATTTCGATAGACAAGATGTTGTGGTTCTCCAGGCGCGAGACCATACATGTAGTATGTCGAGTGTCTGGAGAACCACAACAACGCAGGATATCGGAACTTTTTACGACGCCATCAGTTTTAACCCGCCAACACCCGCTCTAACTCCAACTTTAATTCAGCCATTTGATAAGGTTTAATCACCCGCCCCTTGAAACCGTAATCCTGATATTGAGCTATCACCAGATCGTTTGCGTAACCACTTGAAACGACTATCCGGGCAGCAGGATCAAGCTGCATAATTTTATCTGCCGTCTCCTGACCACCCATGCCGCCGGGAATCGTCAGGTCAACGATAACCAGATCGTATGGTTCGCCTTTGGCAAAGGCTTGTTGATACTCACTTAGCGCCAAACTCCCATCATCAACCGATACTGTAAAAGCCCCAAAACGCTCCAAAATCTGCTCCAAAAGCTGACAAATATGGGGTTCATCATCCATTATTAATATCTTGGCCTCAGCAAAAGTGTGAGCATACTTGACTTTTTCAAATGATGGCTCGCTTTTTTTCGAGTTTGCACCCTGTACAACCGCTGGCAGGTAGATGGTAAAAACTGATCCCTGATCGATTTCCGATGTAAAATTCATCAGACCGTCATGGCGCGATACAATTGAGTGACAAGTCGCCAACCCCAAGCCACTACCGATCTCTTTAGTCGTAAAATAGGGGTCTAAAATTTTGTCAAAGAGGTCAGGCAAAATTCCACAGCCTTCATCCTCGACTGAAATCTTTACAAGCTGTTCGGCTGCCAACGACACCTCCCGGCCCCCCGGATTATAGATATTCTCAGCCCTAAGATCAATTTTTCCACCTTTCTCCAACATTGCCTGTTGGGCATTTATAACAAGATTGGAGATCACTTGACTCAACTGTCCCTTGTCGACTTCGGCCGACCATAACCCTTGCTCAATATCGAGATGTAATTTGATATTGCTGCCCCGCAAAGAAAATTCAGCCGTATCCTTAATAATTTCATCAATCGCCTGAACCTTGGCCACCGGCGCTCCTCCCTTGGCAAAAGTTAGAAGTTGAGCCGTCAGATCGGTGGCCCGACTGATTGCTTTTTCCGACGCATCAAGAAATTCGAAAGCCCGGTTATCTGATTCAATAGTGCTTTTAGCCAGTGAAATATTACCAAAAACAGCGGTCAGCAGATTATTGAAATCATGAGCGATACCTCCAGCCAAAGTACCAATAGATTCGAGCTGACGACTACACCGAATTTCATGCTCGGATTTCAGTTTAGCGGTAACATCTCTAAAAACCAGTACCACTCCGATAATCTCGTTACGACCATCCCAAATTGGAGCGGCACTATCTTCTACATCATATTCGCAACCATCCCGAGAGAGCAGCAGAGTACGATTTCCCAGTGCAACAATCTCTTTTTTCTCAAAAACCTCACTAACCGGGCAGGTTCGGGGATCTCTGGTCGTTTTATTGATAATCTTGAAAATCTCACTTACAGGCTGGGAAAGAGCCGAATCCTGCTGCCAGCCGGTTAACTTTTCGGCTACCGGATTAAGCATCAGCACTCGTCCTTCGATATCAGTACTGATAACAGCGTCACCAATTGAATGAAGGGTTACTTCCAGTCGTTCATGCTCATCCGCAAGTTTGCGCTGTGATTCAATTTTCTCTCTCAACATCCGGTTGGCATAACCGGAAAGTTCATCAAACTCTTTAAATTTCAGTTCATCCTGCTTAATCTCTTCATCAGAGTCAACAACACGACTCAAAAAACGGACAAAAACCTCATAATCACGACGCAGGTAGCGGCTGATGATCGTCAAAAGAAAAAGAAAGAGTAGTATAACTACCAAAGTTACAACGACAAACCCAAGAACAACCTGTTTCAACTCCCGCCGCAAATCATCATGAAGAAGAAGTATTTCACGCTCACAATCATCAAGATAGACCCCGGCTCCGATCATCCATTGCCAGTCGTCAACCCCTTTCATAAAGGAAGTTTTCGGGGATGGTTTCTTAGTCGATGGTTTATTCCATGAATAATAGATAAAATCACCGTCCGGATTTGACACCGCCCGGCGCTCCTCCTGAATAACTTTGACACCATTGGGATCAGTCAAATTCCAGATATTCTTGCCGATTAAATCTCTCATAGTATCATTCATCAGGGTTATCCCAGTGTATGAGACGACGAAAATATACCCGTTTTTATGCTCACCAAAACGAATCTTGCCAACCTCTTCGAGGAGCTCCTGTTGAAGATCTTCTTCCGTCTTTGTACAACTAGTACCACTACGGACAATTTGACTCTTAGTCCTGTCACCAGCAACCATACGGACGTAAGTAATATGATCGAAAACCCGTTCAACTTCGCGTTTGATCATCTCTTTCTGGCGACCGATAAATTCTGCGCGAATTTTTTTCGATTGCCGTCCAAACTGACGATAGCTTTCACTGATATGAAAAAAGCTAAGAACCACGGTCAACAAGACCAAAGCGGCCACAAACAACCACCGCAAAAGATTTAGAAGTCCGATCTTTTTACGCATTTTAAACCCTGTCTTATTGCTATTTAGCTTTTAAATAAAAAAATTCAATCACCGGATAAGTCGCACTATCTAGATCGACCGCAACCGCAACTTTTTTATCAGCATTGATAGCCGTCAAAGCTACTGCCAGCATCTCCCGCAAACTCTCCGGCGGAAACGTGAACCATTTATCGACAAAAACCGGCGTTTCAGCCTGATCAGTAAGCTGAACAAAAGTCCCGCTTTTTCCCGGACCAGCCAGATCAACCGAACAGATATACCAGTTAGAATCAGCAAAAACGACAGGGCTCACCAAAAAAATCATCAGAAGCGCAACCCCCAAGCAACAACCCCAAATTTTTACCCGACCACAACTTTCAGAGCGAACTGTCATATTCCCCTCCCTATGTTTCCTTAAAATTACTCTAACTATTCAGCTAACCCGCAAATTCAGGGTACACAATCCCGATTTCCTTCGGAGAATCGGGTTATGTCCCCAGAATTCGCTGAAATGCATCAATATATGGTGTTTTTCTACTTGCGCTGAATAGTTACAAATTACTTAGCACCCAAAAGTAACGGCAGCCATGATGCGATAGCAGCTGGTTTAAGCGGAACTGGTGGTGGAGTACATACCAAGTAACAAGCCGCACAGGCAACATGGGCCGAACAATATTTTATTCTCATATACCCGGCTTCGCCCCAATTCACTCCCCAGGAGTTTCGTAAAATCCAATAGCCATCCCCCCCATTATCATCCCAACCAACCAGAGAAACAACATGATCAGTGGCAGCATAATAACAGGAACCACTATAGTCGTCCTGACAAAGCGTCACTGAGTCTTCATAAATCCCGCTCTCATAAGCATCAAAAGCAGGGTTGGTTAAAACTGAGACATCAATAACCCCAAAAAAACAAATTGCCGCCTTAATTGCTATAATGTCATTACAGGGCAGACGGTGCCATGAATCAAATTTAACTGTAGGTACGGTCAACTCAAGCGGGCAGTTATGAGCAAGAGGATTATAAGGAAAAAGGCCTTCGTAACAAACACCCTCATTAACCAGGGCATCAAGCTCCTCATATTCATAATCCGAACCAGTACAGCCATCAAACCCATCATAAAGAGGATCAAGACAAAAGGTTATGAATGCCTCAGAAAAATCTACGCAGTTCTCATTATAGTTTTTTGTCACAAGATTGTACGTTCCTTCGGCTGCAGCACAGGCACCAAAAGCATAGCAGGCGCCACAACTGCCTTGATGACGCACCGGCCCAATATAACTGCAACCATTAACATTGCGCCAGTCAAAACAATCCGGTAGAGAACGACCCAGATTAGCCGCCAAAGGCCCAAGCCCTGAAGTTGCTCTTTCCCGCCGAAGAACGGTTGTTGGATAGCGGCGCGTTCGCAGACGCGCACGCCGCTCCCGAGACAGCTCAACAACCCAATTACTGGAAACAGTGAAATTGTAACCATTGGCTTTTATCTTGTCACGAATCAGTGAAAGATCATCTTCTGGAAGAAAGGGAATTTTTTGCCTGTCACCTTCGACGGAGCCAAAACCTTGAACTGTAAAAATCGGACTAAGTAGAAACAGGACAAGAAAGCAGAGCAAAAAAATTCTACGAAAAAAAATCATTGACAATCCACTTTATCAATCAAGATAGCTACATTGTTTTACTGGGATATTTACCTAGAAAGCATACGTGATTTTGCCCCAGACATTAACCCCTTCGGTTTTATTTTTGGCTTCAAATTCAAACTGACTGCGCAAAGAGAAGAAGAGATTTTTATAGTTATACCAGATTCCAGGCCCTAAGGAGCAGACTGAACTGTGGTTGCCTTCATCTTCTTTTAAAAGCGCCTGTACCGGGGGCGGCAGGGTTTTGTCGATATCATAATCATCGTCGGTAACCTGCTGATAAAAGTAACCACTAAGCCCGATCCGCAAACTTTTACTGAGCCCGAATGAAGCACTGAAATCACAGTGAAATTCATCGCCCGGATCGCGGTCGACGTTAAAGCCGTAAGGGGTCGGACAATCATCCTGGGTGGTGTTAAAATCATACATCATCTTAACCGAAAACTCGAAAGGGCCCGGCATCCAGGTAATCGCAAAAACAGGTTCAAAGGTTCAGAAGTTGTGCCCCGATTCCGGCGAGATTATCATCGTCCTGACCAGTCGGAATATAGATATCGACCAGAGAGAGGACTGTATGCAATGTTCCTTGGAAAAAGTGATGACCCAGAATGAAGGGACTGTAGATCACATAAGGAATATCGGTATCACTATAGCCACGTTTCATCTTGGGGCCGACCGGGGCTTTAAAATCGAGATCGACATTAAGAAAAGGGACAAAGAGGTGCTGGCCGTAATTGCCCCCAAGAATCTGAAAATCACTGATCCAGATACCCCGCACAACATCAGCCCAAACCGTAACATCATCAAAAAGCGGATTATTATTGCGCTTATCATCCTTAAGTTCATCGGCCGTATAATAATAGGTGTAGTTCATCAGATACACACCCGGCGGCGGTAAAGCCCCGGCCAAAAAGGCTTCCGCCCCCAGGGGATAAGAATTACCGCCGCCAGCCTGAACCACAGGTGGTCGGAAAAAAAGTGCACCACACAAACAACAAAATATAATTGCCAGAATCCTTGCCGAACTATTGAACCGGTTTTTTCTCATTTTTTATTCCTTTTTCTCCCCAGGGTTGATAAAGTCCAGTTGTAATATTAAAAAGTGAAAGAATTCGGCCGACAGTCTGGTCAGCCATCTCAACAATGGTAGCCGGTTTTTGATAAAGGGCGGGCACCGGCGGCATGATCACCCCTCCTAAACGGCTCACCTTGAGCATCAATTCAAGATGACCACTATGCAGAGGGGTTTCGCGAACCAGCAACACCAGGCGGCGGCGCTCTTTAAGCATAACATCTGCGGCCCGCCCCATAAGATCGTCACCATACGAATTGGCAATTCCGGAGAGCCGTTTCATTGAGCAAGGAACAATCACCATTCCGGCAGCCGAAAACGAACCGCTCGCCAACGGGGCAAAAAAATCATCCGGTGAATAATAAAAATCAGCCAGGGCCAAAACTTCATCAAGCGGCATTGCTTCCTCATGCCTGACAACCTGCTCTCCGGCAGCAGAGATAACCAGGTGGGTTTCGACCTCTTTAATATCCTGCAAAGCCAAAAGCAGCCGAATTGCATAAAGAGCTCCCGAAGCTCCACTGATACCAACAATAAGAGGTTTTACGACTGCTGATTCAGACATCATATTCCACCTTAAAAACCTTGCCGATTTGCTCTGCAATCAATTTCCATTCATCTTGCAAACACCCGAGATCCTCTCGCAATAGATTGGGAAAATGAATCCCGGCGACTAACACCACAGTACGCCCGGTCGCCGCAACAATCAAGTCACTCATCTCTTTGACAAGTTCATCTTCACGATGACCGCAAACCGTAAAAATTGATGTTGAGGCCCGTTGTCGTCCAAGTGAACTTAAACTCGGGCGCGGCTGACTGAGCCCGACGGCACCGATATGACTTATCCCTCCCTCTACGGTTACAAGCAGATCACCGTTAGCAAATTCATGCACCGAAGCCTTTATCGGAAAATGAGAGTTTTTATCACTGGTATAAGAATAAATCATTATAATAAATCAAAAAAGGTAAAACTACTGTCTTGCACTTTTCCCCAACTAACACTACTATAGAGAATCAAATAGAGAATCATGTTCCCCTTATAAAATAATTTTTCAAAGAGGTAAAGCCAATATGTCAGATCAAGTGAAACGCTACGCTCTGGAAGAAGATTTGATCTTAACTTACAAGCAGAAAGGGTGGGCTCTGATCGGCAACGGTGAAGAGCTCATCGCTTCAGACAAGATCAATGCCAACATCAGACGCCCTTATAAAAACAAAATGACCATGCTTGAATTTATTGAGGATGTCATTGCCAAAGATCTGGGCAGCCCAGTTAATTAAGAGTATGTCGGATCAGGTATTCGAGAAACAATCCCAAAATAGACAACAAAGGGCAAAGCAACATTAATTGATTTAATCAACCAGGGATGAGGGGCCAACCCTAAAGCAAGCAAAACTATAACCAAAAGAGCAAAAAAGAGATTTAAGCCCAAGCCCCCGGCAAGAACCCATCCACCACGCCGTTTCCAGCTCCAAAGAGGGGTTGTCATCACCAGAACCATCCAGGCAAAGGTGTAAAAAAGCGGCATTAAGCTGACAATCCGGCCCGGATCATAAAGTTCTTCGGAAACGGCGGAAAATGATGTCAAAAAAGGTAGTCCAAAATTTTGCCAGAGCCAATTAACAAGTAGAGCTATAGCGGCAGCGGGAATAAGCCACAGCAACAAAAGAACAAGCTGACGACCGATGCTTACAACTTTACGCTGTCCGGCCCAATAATAGACGGAAAAAAGAAGCAGGGCCTTAACCAAAGCAACTTGACCAAAAAAATTATAGGCAAAATTCGCATCTCGGCCCCCGGCCATAAACCAGATCGCGGCCACGGTGCGACCAACATGGTAGAAATAGTATAGAGGAAAAAAACAAACTCCGTAGAGTAACAGACGCCGGGGCCAGGATAGTGGTAAAATGAAAAATGCGGCCAGCAAGAGAACCAGCACGGGACTCGACAAACAGTTGTGGATAACCCTGATTGAATTTCGGGCCGTATTGATAACCTGCCCCTGTTGCGTGGTCTCGGTAAAAAGCCCAAGAACAACCGCCGCATGACGAATAACCAAATCTTTAAACCAGCTTCCGGCCGGGCTGTTTAAGAAAAGTGTATAAAGCCCATAACTGAACAGAAAACCTAACACATAGAGAGCAGCGCCTCTAAACATGCGACGACTGTTTATCGGCAGAACTGAGTGCCCCTGCCCCACCCCTTGAGCCCACCAGACAAAAACCCCCAAAGTACCGGCAATGATCAGAGCCTGACCGACAATAATATGCAGACCCCAGAATGAACCGGAGAAACGTGACGCCAATATTACTATCATCAAAGTTCGAAAAAGATTAAGAAAAACGACAGTAAGCAAGCCAGCTGCAAGCCCGATCAGTTTTTCCTTCCAGGAGGCGGGAAAAGCAATAATAACTGCGGCCAGGAGAAGAAAAACAAAGCTTCCGGTGCAACTATCGGCAACCACAAAAAGCTTGCCGGAAACAGTTAATGAAGTCCCTTGAATCTCGAACCCAACTCCCAACAAAGTCAACAGATGAGCGGTTACCGAAGCTGAAAGACGGGCATACGGAGCTACCACCCAGACTTTAAACCAAGAGGTGTGATCAAGCCAGTAAAAGAAGGCCGCCAGAGCCCAGAAACGAACCAACCAGCCCAGAGCGGCACTATCAAAACCGGATTTTTTCAGGGTTTTATTACGCATACGTGGCTACATACACGAAAAGTCCTCAGCCTGGCAAGAAACTCTTCACAAATAATCAATATTTATAAGGAAAAAGCCAGCACTGTCCGATGAAAACTTTACTCAGATGAAGTCTAGGAATATCGGGTTGTAACTACCTGACCTGACAGTACTGGGAAAAAGCTCCGGATAAAACAAAAACGCCCGGCAATCCTTAAAACTCATAAAAGTTCAAGGCTTACCGGGCGTTTAATTTTATTGGCGTCCCCAAGGGGATTTGAACCCCTGTCGCCGCCGTGAAAGGGCGGTGTCCTGGGCCAGGCTAGACGATGGGGACGCATATAGTGATTCGGGTCAAGAGAATATCTCCGTCGCGAATCGGATGCGTCTTTTAACCTAATTATTTCAGCTTGTCAACCGCAAAAATCACTAACTGTAAAAAATTACAATCTTTTTGTAACTATTCAGCTAACCCGCAAATTCAGGGTACACAATACCGATTTCCTACGGAGAATCAGGTTATGTCCCCAGAATTTGCAGAAATCCATCAATATACGGTGCTTCTCTACTTACGCTGAATAGTTACTCTTTTTTCACAAACAAAAGCAGTCCACTCTCCCATAGTTTCAGTTGACTTGATAAAGAGACCGAGATCAGTGTAAGC
>JAGGWR010000361.1 GCA_021163445.1 Candidatus Tharpella aukensis | reverse complement strand
ATCCGGGCGCTTGCGTTTTAATGTAGCTGTTGATCTGATTGGCGAAATCTTCAATTGAGAGTTTGTATTCACTGCGATACCGATCGAGAATGCCGGTGGTATTCTCTTTGGCGGTATCAGTGATGGCAGCATAAGCGGTCGCAATATTATCCCCTTCGAGAAGAGCCTGCTCACGGCCATTCTCCCAAGAGAGGCCGGCGATTTCTTGATATTTTTCTTTGAATTGGGAGTAGAGATTGCGGCTATCAAGGTCGCGTTCAAATTGGGCAATGTGACCCTGTTTGCCGTAATAGCCGCAATGTTCGTCAAAAACCTTGACAAAGACCGAGACTAACGCATCAACCTGAGTTTTGCTGATGACATCGGCTTTCTGGTCAATATTAAAAAGAATGCTTTGTGAGGGGATGGCGGCGGCCCTTTTGAGGTCGCCGCGCAGAATCACATTATTATCGCATTTGGGCAGAAATAGATCAAGAGCCGGAGTGCCATTGATAATGCGGTTTTCAAGAACCAGAGAGACGATTTTTAAGAGATGGGATTTACCGGAACCAAAAAAACCTGAAATCCAGACCCCGTTGGCATCTTCATAATTGTTGTAGGCATCAAGAAAGCTTTCCAAGCGTTTGGAAATTTCGTTGGTCAGGACATATTCGTCAACCTCAAGGTGCAGGCTGGAGTCGTCATCCGCCTTGATTACCCCTTCAATAGCCCGGTCGATTGGTTTCTGGAAAATCTCTTTTAAAATCATTTCATCGCCTTTTAGTTGGAGGCTGTATGCCAATAATCAAATGTCGTAATTAAAGATATCAAAGGCCCGGTAATATTTGTCGTCTCTCAACTTACCGAAAAGATCGAGTGATGATCCTTCGCCAATTGAGAATGTGTAAGATCCGGGAAAGAAAAGTATTGTCGGTTTCTCTTTGGCGGTACTCTGCAGATTGTTAAGGACGTTGTGAGAGCGAATATAGGGAAAAACTTCGCCGACTCCGGTTAGAAACATGACATCAAAGTTTTCCGCCGCCATTTTTTCAGCAATTGCCGGTATCAGGTGGTTTTCCGAGTCGAGAATCCCTTGCAGTAGTTCCAGCAGCTGATCTTTGCCGACACTTTTTTCAGTTGCCATCACTCTTTCAAGGATATTACGTTTTTGCAGAAGTTCAATGGCCAGATCGTAGAGGTTTACTTCCAGAATTTGAATCCCATTTTTTTCTAAAGCACTGGCTAGTTGTTTCTGAACCCGGTTCATCGCCACAATTTCTTCCGGCGGAAAGGGGCAGATAAAAAAAGGAACTTCATTTCCCAGGCCCTGCATGGTTAAAAACCGTTTACTGCTGATCACTTTTAAAAGGTGATCGTATTTTTGGGCAATGCCGGGGTTGGCGGCCTCTGCTGTTAGTGTAGTTGCCACTTAAATTAACTCCTTGATATCTCTATCGGAGATTGGATAGCAGGCAAAAAGAGAAGCGTTGTCAGCGGCGATTACGGCCACCAGCTCCTTGGTGAACAGGGCGGGAAGAATCAGGTTTCCCGACCCCATCAATTCAGCTTCAAGCATCATCCGGAAAAGAACGGATCGATTTTTATTTTTGGTGCTTGGGCTTAGATTCTCCAATTCTTCATGCCATTGGGATTTTTTATTATAAAAGTAGTCGTAATCATCATGGGTCAGCATGATTTCCAGACATAAAAACTTTTCTCTTAAAATCTCTATGGCAAATTCCTGAATAAAGGAATAGCGTTTACAGGCTGCCAACCAGAGCAGGTAATTCTGTTCCGAGCGGGAGCCGTCAGCCAGAAGCTGGAGCTGGTTGCTGGTCAGCAGTGTGAGCCTTGATGTTGTCTCCCTTAAAATTCGCTGGGCCGTACTTTTGGTGCGGGATTGTAGAAGGTTGTCAGAGAGAGCTATTTCTTTAACCTCTGACCAGTTTCTTTTATCAAAATAGAGATTTGTGAGGTTGACGGACTCCTGATAAAACAGACCGCCGGTGGTAAATGACATAAGATATTTTGAAGAGGGCATATGTTTGTTAAGAGCTCGTTTGTAAGAATTTTAGAATAGACACTTAGACAATAGGAACATCACAATTATCAATACTACAATAACTCCGCATCCTATAGGATTATTATCGTCGTTATTGTTGTTGTCGTTATTGTTTTGCTTTTGACTCTCATACATGCCATGCATCAGAAAAACATCATCATCATCATTATTAAAATCAAATGGGCTCATAAGCGTTTATTTTCCAACTCACATTTGGACTGTGTATCAGTGCTCAAACTGAAATTTGGAACAATGTCCACCTGAATTATTGATAATAGTTCCATGATCTATATTTCACCTTCACTGATATTCGTTAAAACATCTTCTTATAGGTTTCTCGAACATCTTTCTTTCCACCAATATAAATCTTCACCACCAGAATAATGGTGACAGTAACCATTGTCTTAGAGAAGGAGAATTTATTCAAAGCTTTATTGCGTAGTTTCAGCAAATAGTCAACCGTATTTTCAGTAGTTATCTGAATTTCTGAATATTTCCGCTACACCGTCAAAAGAGAGATTTGCAGATCGGTAAGATGGAAGAGCAGATTAAAATTTTTCAGCTTAACAATGACCGCTATTAAGCACTCTAAGGTTTGTGCTTGCGGCTGGAAGCTCACGCGTATTGGAGAGGAGACTCTCGAACCGTACAAATATATGCGTTACCTGTTGGAAACGATCCCTCACATTACCAGCCAGTAAGACTACAAAGGACTATTGCCCACACGTGTCACCCAAGAGCAGTTGGACATTTTTTTCACCAGTGTCTAACGCTTATTGCCGGTTAAAAGCGGTGAAATAGACCAATTGATGCTGGGCGCAACCAAGGCTAGGGAGCATTTGTTGGTGACAGTCTCTGAAGTTCTAAGTGGTGGGTTTTGAACGGTATTTAGTGAGGGCTGAGATCAGACCTTCACTGGTGTATTCTTGAGCCACAATTTTTACGTTGAGACCGACTTCGGTTGCTGTTTTGGCGGCGATTGGGCCGATGCAGGCGGTGGGTACTTTTTTTAATTTTTCAAGGGTTTGAGGGTCGTGGCAGTGTTTGATCAGGTTGGCGGCGCTGGAGGCGCTGGTGATGGTGATGATGTCGATGTTTTCCTGGTTTAGGAGCTGGTTGAGAAGCTCGGCTGATGCGGGTGGAAAGATGGTTTTGTAGACGGGGACGACATCGACTATGGCACCTTTTTGGCGTAAACTTTCGGGCAGGAGTTCACGGGCTTTTAAAGCTCTGGGCAGGAGGATTTTTTGTTGTTTGATACCGTGGTCGGCAAAAAGTTCAATGATGCCTTCGGCGGCGTACTCTTTGGCGATTAGATCACTTTTTAGGCCGATTTCGGCGGCGGCGCGGGCTGTTTTCGGGCCGACGCTGATGGTTGTCAGGTGGGTACAATCTTTGTAGCTTAAGCCTTTTTCCTGTAAACGTTGAAAAAAACAGTTGACGCCGTTGATGCTAGTCAAAAGCAGCCATTGATAGCTGTCAAGTTGGCTGATTGCCCTGTCGGCCGGTTCCCAGCTTGGCGGATCAACGATTTTGATGGTCGGCAGCAGAATCGGGATAGCCCCGGCTTTTTCAAGCTGATTCATAAAATCCCGGGCCTGAGATTCCGGTCTGGTGACCAGAATTCGCAGGTTTTTTAAGGGGAATTTGTTTTGGTTGCGGCTCGGCATGGCAAATTAGATGTCAGGGTTGGCGGCGAAACACTCTTCTAAAAGTTCACCGGCTCCATGTTGTAAAAGGGTGCGGGCCAGGCCTTCACCTAATTTTTCGGGCTCTTTGCCGGAGGCTGTATCCTTAATGATTTTACGTCCGTCAAGAGCTGCGACCAGGCCGGTGAGGGATATTTGGTTGTTTTCATCAACCGTGGCATAGGCTGCAATCGGCACCTGGCAGCCACCCTCCAGCGTTCTTAAAAGAGAGCGTTCGGTGCGCACAGCGAGGGCTGTTTTTGGGTCATGGAAAAAGGCCAGGCGTTGGTTGTTGAAATCATCATCGATGCGGGTTTCGATGCCCAGGGCTCCCTGAGCAATTGCCGGCAGAGAGATGACCGGATCTAAAAGTTCGGTTACTTTATCGGCCCAGCCTAGGCGTTTGACTCCGGCATAGGCCAAAATGATGCCGTCATATTCGCCGCGTTCAAGTTTTTTTAAGCGGGTGTCGACGTTGCCGCGCAGATCTTTAGTTTTAAGGTGGGGATAAGCGTTTAGAATCTGGGCGATGCGGCGCAGGCTACTGGTTCCGATAACGGCACCTTCCGGCATCTCTTTTAAACTTTTACCAGTGTGGGAGAAGAAGGCGTCACGGGGATCTTCACGGGGTGGGAAAATTGTCACCTGAAGGCCTCCGGGGAGTTCAGTCGGGACATCTTTCATGCTGTGTACGGCCAGATCGATATCGTGGCTGAGCAGGGCATCTTCGATCTCTTTGACAAAGAGGCCCTTGCCGCCAACCTTGGCCAGGGGGACATCAAGAATCTTGTCGCCTTTGGTTTTGATAACCGTGAGGCTGACTTCGATGCCGGGATACTCACGTTCAAGTTCACTTTTAACCCAATTGGCCTGCCATAGAGCCAATGCACTGCCTCGGGTGCCGATAGTAATCTTTTGTTTATCAGTCATCGGATAGCTCCTTATTTACTTTCATTTTCAGTCAGATGAAATATTTTTCGAATGGTGGTTGCGGGCAGGCTTTCGCCGCTGCCATCCTGTGATTTGAGATAGTTTAGCGGGTGGTGGAGAAATTTGTTGCCGATGGCATTGACCATGGCTTCTAAACGGCGGCGTTCTTTGCTGCTTAAATCGGGAAATCCGGCCAGGGTTTTCTTAAGTTCCTGTTCGCTGATTTCTTTGATTTGCTCGCGTAACTCTTTAATCGTCGGGGTGACTGCCAGTGAGGCGAGCCATTGCTCGAATTTGACAACTTCCAGATCAACCAGGACTTCGGCCCGCTGGGCCTCCTGTTGGCGTTGATCAAGGTTTTCAGTGACTACTTCCTGGAGGTCGTCAACATCGTAAAGATAGATATTGTCTAAATCGTTGACTTTTGGATCAATGTCTCTGGGGACGGCAATATCGATCAGGAATATGGGGCGGTTGCGCCGTTTTTTTAAGGCTTGCGCAAGTTCTGCAGGGCCGATCAGATAGTCGGGTGAGCCGGTTGAACTTAAAACGATATCAACCTGGTCAAGTTCTTGGCGGAATTTTTCAAAAGGGATGGCGATGCCGGAAAATTCGCCGGCCAGTTCCTGGGCTCGGCCGAAGGTTCGATTGGTAACCAGAACCTGTTCGACCCCTTGGCTGACAAAATGTCGGGCCGCCAGTTCGCACATTTCACCGGCTCCGATCAGCATCACTTTCATACCATTGAGATCGCCGAAAATCTTCTTTGCCAGTTCGACGGCGGCAAAGCTGACCGAGACCGCACAGCTGGCGATTTTAGTTCGAGTTCGAACCTCTTTGGCGATAAAAAATGAGCGGTGCATGAAACGGTTAAGGATTAAGCCGGTGCTGCTCGATTCCGAGGCGATAAAAAAAGCATCTTTGAGTTGGCCCAGAATCTGGGGTTCACCAACGACCATTGAATCAAGGCTTGAGGCAACGCGAAAACCGTGGCGGATGGCATCTGAATCAGTGTGAAAGTAGAGTTTGTCGGCGAACGTTTCAGACGGAATTTGGTGGTAGTTAGCCAGGAAATTGATTAGTTTGTCACGGCATTGATCTAAATCATGGCTGATTCCGCACAATTCAACCCGGTTGCAGGTCGAAAGGATAAGGCCTTCACTTAAACCGGCCTCCTCTTTGAGTTGCTGCAAGGCTGCGGGCAGAGCTTCACTCTTAAAAGCCAGACGCTCCCGGGTTTCAACCGGAGCGGTTTGATGGTTAAGTCCTAAACTTACAATATGCATATAGATCAGTGGACGTAGCTGTGGAGTCCGCTCAACAAGAGATTGACCCCTAAAAAAGTGAACATTATGGCGGCAAAACCGATAATTGTCAGAAGCGAGGCTTTACGGCCGCGCCAACCTGAATTCATACGGCCATGTAACAGTGCGGCAAAAAGGAGCCAGGTGATCAGAGACCAAGTCTCTTTTGGATCCCAACTCCAATGAGAACCCCAGGCGTAGGACGCCCAGACTGAACCGCTGATAATTCCCAATGTGAGCAGGGGAAATCCAAGACGCAGGCAGAGATAGTTTAATTCATCCAGCCTTTGCAGGGCTGGTAATTTACGGAAAATTCCTTTTATTTTTTTCTTTTTTATCAGGTGCTCTTGCAGCAGGTAAATTACTGCGACCCCGCAACCCAAGGCCAGGAACGCGTTACCGGCAAAACTCAAGAGGACATGGAGCGGGAGCCAAAAACTTTTCAAAATCGGGGGTTGAGGCGTGATTGTGTGTGAGGTGACCACGGCCCAGAGGGTAAAAATAATCAGTAAAGGTGAGATAAACGTGCCAAGTATCGGCATCGGTTTTTTACGGTTTACCAACAAGAAAGCCATGGTTAAGAGCAGGGCGAAAAATGAGAAGGATTCTGGCATGTTGGTGACGGCCAGGGTTTGAGTTTGACCGCAACGAAATAAAAATGCCAGCAGATGAAAAGCAAATCCGGCCTGAATGGAGTATTTACTCCAGGCGAGAGCTTTGGGCCATGGGCGAAAAAGATGGACGAAACCGGTTACCATACTTAAAGTATAGAGAGTTAAGGCCGCGCCCAGCAGAGATGTATAAATAATGTCCATTATTTCTCGGTGGTTATCAGGTTTCTAAAGGTGCAGGCCGTTTATAACGGTCTCATGCAAAAGTGTCAACTGCTATCAGAGAATATTGGCCGGTTAATTATTTAATTTTTGCACAGACTCCTGAATGGGGGGCTTTTAGTCTCTTCATTGCAAGATATTGTGAGGTGTAGATGGTCTTTTGCTTGACAACCGTAAAAGGTTTCTGTACCTCTTTGGATTATAGATTAAAGTGATGAAGGAGGAAATATTATGAGAATAAAGGAAAACCTGCTGGGCACTGCCTGCAATCGAATTATGGGGCGACGGAGTCCTTTGCGCATTGCGATTGTCGGGAGCCAGGCCTCAGGAAAAACCGTGTTCCTTACTTCTCTTATTGCCCATTTGCAGCATCATGATCCCAAAGCTCTGAATCTTGGAAAGGGGGTCGAGATTCTTAAATGTGAAAAGCTTAAAAGTTCTGCCAAATTTTCGCCTTTTCCGTATGAATATAATAGATCTACTTTAGTTCACAATAATGTATGGCCAGCGAAGACCTCAGCCGTTTCCGAGGTACGGCTCCGGCTTAATCTTAAGCGGGGCAAGAGGAAACCTGAACAACTTGACTTGGAATTTCTGGATTTCCCCGGCGAGCGGGCGGCTGATTTTCTCATGAGCGCTCGAAATTACAACGAGTGGTCGGATATGGTTTTGGGAAGTATTCAGGCAGATCGTTGCTATTCTGAATTAGCACGGGAGTTTAATTCGATTATCGAGAGTCGCGGTGATGAATCAGAGATGATTGCAGCATATAAAAAGTTTCTTGGTCAAGCCATGATCCAGAGATATAGCCGCATTATTACTCCATCCGTGTTCCTGATTGATAGTAAAGGGAAAAGGCCGGATAGTGGCGGAACTCCGGAATTATGGAGTAAAGATCGGTTTTGCGGGCTGAGTGCCTCAGAACAGTTTGTACCGCTTCCTGAAGGGGTGCGTTTTCAGAATAAAGAGCTTGTCAAGAAATTTGAGAAGCGGTACCGCAAATATCGAGGCAAAATTGTTGCACCACTGGTTAATTGGCTTGAGGATGCAGACCAGATGTATATTCTGCTGGACATACCCCAGATTCTTGCGGGTGGGTTCTCCATGTATAATGATGAGCAGGCTATTGCGGAACGGGTTCTCGAAATTTGTGATCAAGATAAAGGGTTTTGGCATGAACTTGTCCAAGTGGGAGTGCTCGGTTGGCTGCTGGTTAAACCGTCGCGTATCCGGCGCATCGGTATTATTGCAACAAAATCGGATATGGTTGCGACAAATGATGATATCGACAATTTAGAGAGCCTTGTAAGGCAGATGACTTATAAAAAATTACGTGGAATTGCGGTTAAAGCTTACGATTTTTTCACCTGTTCAACCGTAATGAGTACGGAATTGATCGGCAACCGGATTCCGTGTTTGCGAGGTCGCCTGGTCTATGATGAAAATGGAGAACAGGTCGCGGAGGATGCTTCGGTTCCAGAAGAGTTTGTTCCCAGCCGGGTTCCGGAGCACTGGCCTCAGGACAAAGATTGGGGGGCTTTCAGTTTTCCTGAAGTCTACCCCAAAATTTCGGCCCGCCGTGATACCCCTCCGCATCAAGAGGGGCTCGATCGAATCGTCAGGTCATTTCTCGGACTATAAGTTATGATGGCTAAGTAAAAAGTGCCATTCCGTGACTTTTTACGAGTTCATCAGTTATGGAGAAATCAATGAGTTACGATGATAATTTCAGACCAAAGTCAATGCCTGAACGGATGGCGCAGCGCAAGGCTCAGGTCGATAAATCAAGTTCAAACTCAAGCTCAAGTTCAAGTTCAAACTCAGGTTTAAATTCATCTTCACTGCCGCCATCCGACCCGATTTTGACTGATGACATTTCAAGTCAGCCTTTGCCCAATGAAGGGGCTCGAGCGGGTGATAATATGATCGATAGACCGAAAAGTTTGCCGAAACCGCTGTCAATTTCCGCAGATTGTGCTGTTGACTCACCCTACTCTTCGGATGAGGGGGGAGGCGAGGTTAATATAGACGACCTGCTTCACCGTTCGGCAATCAATACTCATGGATTATTCCGCTCTTCATTCTGGATGCTGGCGCTGGTGCTTGTTCTGGCTCTGCTGCTTCTATATGTTTCGTCTCATGCCATCAGTATTCTTCACGATGCTCTTGCTCTGCCGGCTCCCGGACGCTGGGTTGCCATCGGCTTTTTGATTGTTTTGGTCGGCATAATTGGTTATGTTATTGTGCGAGCCGCTTATTTTACGGTTCGTCTCTCCAAGGGATCGCAATTAAGTATCGAACAACTTGTTTCTGTAGGTGATTTAACAGGTCTTCGCTCCTATAGGTTAGCCACAGAAGAATTTTTAAAGCCGTATTTAAGAGGTCTCATCGGTCGCCCGAAAAAGACGCTGGAAAAGTTTCTTCAGATGAGTGATGCTGACAGTATAATCGAGTCGGCGAATAGATTGCTGGATCCTGACCGAAGGCTTGGTAGTCGCGAATGGGTGAACGAGTTTATTGATAAGATTCAGCTTCCGATGGAAGCCCTGGCGGTTGAACGTATTAATGGATATGCCCGGGCTGCGGCGGTAAAGACGGCCATATCACCATGGCCGCTTGTTGATATGGCCTCAATTATTTATAATTCCACTCTGATGCTTACAGATCTTGCGATCATTTTCAATCGTCGGTTCAGCCGGGGAAATACAATTCGAATTCTTATGGGAATGTTTTTTTCCATATTTATTGCCGGGCAGGCCCAGGAGGCGGTTAATGCCATTGAAAATGAACTTGGACAGGGATTAACTTCAGGAGGAACGGATCCTGGGGGTATCGATATGGATGAGCATGTCAGCTCTTTAGCCGAATCAGCTTTTGAACATGTTGGCAATGGAGCTCTGCTCGTTGCCAAGTTCTCGACCAAAAAAGTTGTTGAAGGTGCGGCAAACTGGTTGCTCATGAAGCGTTTAGGCCGACGTGCAGTCAAAATGTTGAAACCGATAGCCTGATTCGGTAATGCCGGATCAGGTTTTAGAGAGTATCGGTTTGTGCAAGAGAAAAAGATTGTACTTTTATTAGGTGAAATGCTATGAAGCGTGGCTCTTAATTCGTAATTAAAAATAAGAGAGAACTCTAAAAATAAGAGAGAATTATATGTATTTCCCGGTCTACCGGCCCCGACGTTTGCGGGCTGATGCTAATATTCGGCGCATGGTTCGTGAAACTTCACTTTCGGTCAATGATTTTATTGCTCCTCTTTTTGTCTGTCCTGGAAGAGGGGTACGCAATGAAATCGGCTCAATGCCAGGTAATTATCAGCTCTCAATTGATGAGCTGGTTTTAGAAGCTGGTGAGCTGAAAAGCCTGGGTATCCCGGCGATTATCCTTTTCGGCATTCCCGAGAGTAAGGATGAGTTGGGTACCGGTGCTTATGATGATAACGGAATTATCCAGCAGGCGGTCAGGGCTTTAAAGGCCGAAGTCAGCGATCTTCTCGTGATTACCGATGTTTGTCTTTGTGAGTATACTTCGCACGGGCACTGCGGGGTGGTTGAAAATGGCCGGATTGACAATGATAAAACCTTGGCCCTGCTGGCTAAAGAGGCGGTCTCCCACGCGCGGGCCGGAGCCGACATGGTGGCTCCTTCCGATATGATGGACGGCCGCGTCGGTTTTATTCGTCAAGCTTTGGATGAGGCTGGCATGGATCAGATAACCTTGATGTCGTATGCGGTTAAATATGAGTCGGCTTTCTATGGTCCTTTTCGTGAAGCCGCAGAATCTCCACCTCAATTCGGGGATCGGAAAAGTTATCAAATGGATCCGGCCAACGCTCGTGAAGCTTTACGTGAAGCGGCCCTCGATATTGAAGAGGGGGCCGATATTATTATGGTTAAACCGGCGCTTCCCTATCTCGATATCCTGCACTCCTTGCGAGAGGAGTTCGATCATCCTTTAGCCGCCTATAATGTCAGCGGTGAGTTTGCCATGATCAAGGCGGCGGCGGAGAAGGGGTGGATTGATGGTGAAAAGGCGATGTTGGAGTCCCTGCTTTCGATTAAACGGGCCGGAGCCGATATGATTTTGACCTATTTTGCTAAAGAAGCGGCCCGCATTCTATGAGTTTAAAAAAATCAGGGGCCGATTATGCCCGGCACGAGATTCGGCAGATGGCGGGTTATGTCCCCGGCCGTCAACCGTTGCCCGGTAGTAAAACCGTAAAATTAAATACTAATGAAAGTCCATTTTCTCCATCACCGGCGGTGATTCAGGCTCTTTCACAGGTTTTAGCGAATAGCGACCTTTTGCGTCGCTACCCAGACCCCCAAAGTCTGGAGTTGCGCCGGGTTGCGGCCGCCCTTGTCGGCTGCAGTGCGGATCAAGTGATTGCCGGGAATGGTTCTGATGAACTTTTACGTATTCTTCTCGATACTTTTGTCGAAGAGGGTGAGCAGGTTGCTTTTTTTTCACCTTCATATTCACTCTATCCGGTGTTGACCCGTATCCGTGGTGGCTCGGCCAAAATTTTGCCGCTTTTTCAAGATGGTGCTCTTTATCAGCCCCAATTGGATGGGATTAAACTTTTTTTTCTAACAAGCCCCAATGCACCTTTGGGGTTCTCTTTCAGTAATGACTACATTCGGCAAATGGCTGAAAATCTGGATGGTATCCTGGTTGTCGATGAGGCTTATGCTGATTTTGCTTTAGAAAATGCCCTACCCTTAATTAATGAACTCGATAATCTGGTGATTTTGCGAACTCTGTCAAAATCGTACGGTTTGGCTTCATTAAGAGTTGGTTTGGGTTTTGCCGGTGCAGCCTTAATTAATGAGCTTGATAAAGTACGTGACAGTTATAATCTTGACCGCCTGGCCCAAGTCGGTGCCCGGGCCGCTCTTGCGGATCAAGCATATTTGCAAAAAACCGTAGCTTTGGTGATTCAGGAGCGTCAGCGCCTGACATCTGATTTGCAGGAAATGGGTTTTACGGTGGAGCCTTCACAGACCAACTTTATTTTTGTGACCCCGCCTGACGGCTGCGCTGCGGATACCCTCTATTCTGACTTGGAGAAGGCTGGAATCCTGGTGCGCTATTTCAGTGACCCGCAACTCTCTCATGGTTTACGGATTACAATCGGCACCCGTGATGAGATGGATCAGTTAATTATTGTAATAAAAGAATTGATGGCGTCGTAAAAAGTTCCGATATCCTGCGAGGATGTGGTTTTCCAGACACTCGACATACTACATGTATGGTCTCGCGCCTGGAAAACCACATCCTCTTGTCTATCGAAATTTTTACTTAGCCATCCTATGTTTATTAGGAGATAAAATAATGGCGATTGCTGAAAAAATAGCTCAATTCATGGAGCGTTCTTCATGGATTCGTAAAATGTTTGAAGAGGGTACTGCGTTAAAAGCTCAATACGGGGCTGATCAAGTTTGTGATTTTACACTCGGCAACCCGGATCTTGCCGCACCTAAAGCGGTCGAAGAGGAGCTTGAGAAGATCGTTCGTGAATCGTCTCATCTTAAATATGGCTATATGCCCAATGCCGGCTATCCCGAAACCCGGGCTGCGGTTGCCAACTTTCTTGTTGATGAGCAGCAGATGAAGGTTAATCCTCAGGGTATTGTTATGACCTGCGGTGCCGGCGGGGCTCTTAATGTGATCCTTAAAACAATTCTCAATCCGGGTGACGAGGTGATTACACCAAGCCCGTTTTTTGTTGAGTACAATTTTTATGTCGATAATCATGGCGGGGTTCTTTGCAGCATTCCTCCGGGCAAAGATTTTGCTCTTGATCTTGAGGCGATTGCCTCTGCCATCAATGCGAAGACCGCAGCTGTAATTATCAACTCACCCAATAATCCCAGCGGGGTTATCTTTTCGGCCCAACAGATTGCCGCTTTAGGTAAGTTGCTTGCAGAGAAATCAGCAGAAATGGGGCGGACAATCTATCTGATCTCGGATGAACCTTACCGCAAACTGGTTTATGACGGGCTTACCGTACCCCCGATTTTCCCGGTCTATCGTAACACTGTGATTGCCAACTCCTATTCGAAAGAGCTCTCTTTAGCGGGCGAGCGCATCGGTTTTTTAGCCCTTCATCCTGAAGCCGATGATTTTGAGCAGCTGACCAATGGTTTTGTCTTCTCTAACCGGATTTTAGGTTTTGTCAACGCTCCGGGGATCATGCAGCGCCTGATTGCCCGCCTGCAAGGGATAACCATAGACGTTGCGATCTACGAGTGCAAACGTGATATTCTTTATCAGGGGCTGGTTGAGGCCGGTTTTCAAGTGGCTAAACCGCAAGGGGCTTTCTATCTTTTTCCCCGCAGCCCGCTTACCGATGATGTCGAGTTTGTTCGGGAGTTGCAGAAATATCGAATTCTGGCTGTACCCGGCAGTGGTTTCAGCGGGCCCGGTTTTTTCCGGCTTGCTTACTGTGTTGATGATGCCACGATTGAACGTTCTCTACCGATTTTTAAAGAGGTCGGAAAGAAATTTTGTTAAAATAAAAAAGGCAGCAGTGTCCGGTTAGGATATTGTTTGGAACTTAATCCGGGAGTTTTGCTCATTTCCTTCCGCTTCTTATGAAAAATTTCTTGATTTTCTAAGCTCGCTTCGCCAAAATTGCGGAACTCGCTCGTACCTCGCTCAAACAGCCGCAATTTTTTTGGTGAAGTTTATGCCCTTTAGGGTGCTTCACTAAGAAAATGCTACGAAATTTTTCAAGATGTTACAGAAAACGACCAAAACTCCCTCTAGGAGGCTGTCCGAGAATGCTCTTTTCTCCCAGCTCAGCGTTATTTTTTGAAAATAATGCTCGGAATACTAAGTGTATACCTGTGCTTATTTTCAAAAAATGCCTCGATCTGAGAAAAAATTTCTATTCTCGGACAGCCTCCTAGTAAGATTGTAACCGGACAGTACTGGAAAAAAGGAATTTTAAAATGAAAGATGTTGTGATTTTAGGAACCGGTTCTGCGGCTCCCGATAATGTACTTACCAATTTCGATCTCGAAAAAATTATGGATACCAGTGACGAGTGGATTGTTCAGCGAACCGGCATCAAGTCACGGCATATTGTTAAACCGGGCGAGAAGTTTTCCGATTTTGCCGTGCCGGCGTCACAGCAGGCACTGGCTGCTGCCGGAATTGAGGCTGCCGATCTTGATCTTATTATCTGTGGCACGATGACACCGGATTATTTGATGCCAGCCGGGGGTTGCACTGTGCAAGCTCTCTTAGGTGCCAGTAATGCTACCGGGATGGATATTTGTGCCGCCTGTTCCGGTTTTATCTACGGCCTCTCAATTGCCGAAAAATATCTCAAATGTGATCCCGATATGCATATTCTGGTGATCGGCGGCGAGATTATCAGCCACCATCTTGATTGGGAAGATCGTACTACCGCAGTTCTTTTTGGCGATGCTGTTGGGGCTGCCGTCGTTGGCGCCCGGGAAAATCATGGGGCTAAATTGAAAGCGGTTGAGACCGGTTCAGACGGTAATCTTGGGCGGTTGCTCTATATTAATGGTATGGGTTCGGCAACCCCGGTGACTAAGGATTATGATGTTGATAATGTTTATGTCAAGATGCAGGGTCGTGAAATTTTCAAGCATGCGATCAGGAATATGGTCGAGGTTTCAAACCGGGCTCTGGCCAAGGCTGGTTACACGGTTGATCAGGTAACCAAAGTTATTCCCCATCAGGCCAATATGCGGATTATCGAGATGCTGGCCAAGCAGTTTAAAAAACCGATGGAGAAGGTTTTTGTCAATATTGATCGTTATGGCAATAGTTCGGCCGGAACTATCCCGGTGGCCCTCAACGAGGCCATTCATACTGGCTTTCTGGAACCCGGAGATGTAGTTTTGCTGACCGTCTTCGGCGGCGGTTTGACTTGGGCTGCGGCGGTTATCGAGTGGTAGGTTGAATCTGGGAGATTTTGAAAAAAATTAACGCGTAACCGATGACAAAATTTTGTCGGTTGCGCGTTATTGTTTTTAGGCACAAAGGCTGAAGGCACAGAGGCACAAAGTTTTTTGAAGTTATGCTGTTCTTTCTTCTAAAACTTTGTGCCTTCAGCCTCTGTGCCTTTGTGCCTTGGGTTGCGGGCAAAGCCCGCATTAGGATAAAGAATGGCATTAGTCAGTTTACAAAATATTTCTTTGAGTTTTGGCGGCGCTCCTCTGCTTGATAAACTCAATTTTGAGATCGAAGCCGGTGAGCGGGTCTGTCTGGTCGGGCGCAATGGCACCGGTAAATCCACGCTGATGAAAATTCTGGCCGGAGAGCTGGAGCCCGATAGTGGGCGGGTTCTCTTTTCTAATGGTTTGCGGGTGGCCCGCTTAAGTCAGGAAGTGCCGGCTTCTATGGTGGGTACGGTTTATGATGTGGTCGTCGGCGGATTGGGCGATCTTCTTCAACTTCTGGCTCGTTACCATGCTCTAATCCGGCAGGTCTCTAAAGGAGATGATCCCGAGGTTTTGGCCGAGTTATCTAAAGCTGAAGAAGAGATTGAAATTGCCGGGGCCTGGCAGGTACAACGCCGGGTCGATCTGGTTATGGTGCAACTGAAACTTGATAGTGAACAACTCTTTTCAACTCTCTCCGGGGGGCTCAAACGCCGGGTTTTACTGGCTCGGGCTCTGGTTACCGAACCCCATCTGCTACTCCTTGATGAACCGACAAATCATCTCGATATTGAGTCTATACTTTGGCTTGAAGAGTTTCTCTTAAACAGTCCCCAAGCCCTCTTTTTTGTTACCCATGACCGTGAACTTTTAAAGAAATTGGCGACCCGAATTATCGATCTTGAGGGCGGCAAAGGTACGAGTTGGCCGGGCAACTATAGTAACTATCTGCGGCGTAAAGAGGAGATGCTGCACGCAGAAACCGTTCAGAACAGACGTTTTGATCAAAAACTTGCTCAGGAAGAGTTGTGGATTCGTAAAGGCATAAAAGCCCGGCGCACCCGCAACGAAGGCCGGGTACGGGCTTTGCTTGAAATGCGCCAGCAGCGTTCCGAACGCCGGGAAAAAGTGGGCCAGGTACGGATGGAGATCAGTAAGGCCGGAGTTACCGGTAAACAGGTTGCAGTTTGCAAAGAGGTCTCATTTTCCTATGGTGAAAACCGGATTGTCAATAACCTGACGACGACTATTTTAAAAGGTGATAAGATCGGAATTATCGGTCCTAACGGGGCCGGGAAAACAACTCTGCTTAAACTCCTGCTTGGTGACCTCCAGCCGACCGAGGGTGTCGTCAAGCTCGGCAGCAATCTTGAGGTTATATATTTTGATCAGCAGCGTGAGCAACTTGATGAGGAGAAGTCGGTCTTTGAAAATTTAGGCGATGGTAATGATACGATCGAGATCAATGGTCGGCAGCGGCATTTAATCGGCTATCTCAAAGATTTCCTTTTTACTCCGGACAGGTCGCGCTCTCCGGTTAAAATCCTCTCCGGCGGCGAGCGTAATCGTCTGCTTCTCGCCCGTCTTTTTGCACGACCAGCTAATGTTATGATTCTCGATGAACCGACTAATGATCTCGATATAGAGACCCTCGAATTGCTTGAAGATCTTTTAGCTGATTACAAAGGTACATTGCTGCTGGTCAGTCATGATCGTGAATTTATCAATAACGTGGTTACCGGTACGCTGGTTTTTTCAGAAAAAGGGGAGGTTCAAGAGTATGCTGGCGGTTACGATGATTGGCTCATGCAACGCCAGGTTGCTGGTTCTGTCCCAACATCGGAGCAAAAAAGTAAATCTAAGGAGAAGAAAAAAGAGAAACCACGTTTGCAAAAACCCCGCAAACTATCATTTAAAGAGAAGGCTGAACTTGATGAGTTGCCAGCCAGCCTTGAACTTCTTGAAAAAGAGCAGAAAAATTTATATGATGCGATGGCTGATCCGGCTTTTTACCAAGGTGACAGCAACGCCGTGCCCCAGGCGAAAAATAGACTTTCAGAAATTGAGATTGAGCTAAAAAAACTCTACGCCCGTTGGGAAGAGTTGGAAATGATTCAGGAAGAGGAAATTATAAAAAATGGAAAAAATCTTTAATCCAGCCTCGATTCTCGTTATCGGAGTTTCGGAGCATCCCAATAATCTGGCGCAAAATATTGTTTGCAAATCTGGTCGATTTTGGTTGGGACGGAGATCTCTATCTTTTTACTGGGTCTGGGCGGGATTTATGCCGAGATTCTGCAAGATGTTCAGATTGTCCCGGGTCCTTTATCCTGTGAGACGGTTGCGACTTTGGTCGACCGGCTGCGCGGAGCTCGGATTTTGCGCGGAGCCCGGGGGCGGGCCGGAATTGATCTTGCCCAACTCTATAAAGTGATGGCCGGTCTGCAGGCGCTCTTGCATGATTACCCGGCGATCTCCGAAATCGAAATCAACCCGTTGGTTTTTGTTGCCGGCAGCGGCGTAGTTGTCGATGGTCGAATTATTGTGAAATAGCCATATCCAGACTTTGCCCGCAACCTAATTAAAAAAGAGCAAATTACAATTTTGTTATAGTTGCCTATTTATATTTTATATTAAATATGCTAAAGGATTTGTAACTATTCAGCGTAATGAGAAAAGTACCGGATATTGATGTATTTTAGTGAATTCTGGGGACATAACCCGATTCTCCGAAGGAAATCGGGATTGTGTACCCTGAATTTTACGGGTTAGCTGAATAGTTACAAGGGTTTTTAAATCTAAGTTAGGGTATCGATAAACTTAATTGATAAAGTTTCAGATGGAGGTTTTCCAAATTGGGCATCAAAACTAAAATAATTCTGCTGGCGGTTATGTTAGGGAGCTTGACGGCGGTGTGTGTCGGCGGTCTGTCGGTCTATAACACCTTTACCATGCGCGACGATATTTTGAGTGATTATCGTCAGACCATGATTGAGGAGCGGGGAGAAAAACTGAAAGCCGTAACCCAGGCCTTAATGACAATGGTTGCCACTCTCGATACCGGCCGCGAGATGTATGTCGAGGGCGAACAGCTGAAAGT
>JAGGWR010000164.1 GCA_021163445.1 Candidatus Tharpella aukensis | reverse complement strand
AGTTCAGGGCGTTTTTCGAGAGCCTCTCGACTTAAAACAGGCAAATCGATTTCAGGAAAGTGAAGCGGGATGGTTGCGATCTGAAACTTATAATCCAGAGGCCGGTTTAAATAGCGATTGTAGGCGGATTGGGCAATATCGAGCCGGTTCCGGGTTTTTAGAGTCAGTTGTCTGGCATTAGCGAGTGCAACTTTTGCCGCCAAAAGATCGTTTACCGGAACCATACCTTCGTCGTGAAGATTTTTGACATCAGCTGCATGGGCGGCGAGGCTCTGTTCCTGGCTGATGGCGACGTCGGTTTGTTGGAGGCTAAGTAATATCGCGACATAGGCTTCGGCAATTTTCAATTTTACCTTTTGCCGGGTTGCTTGTTCGGCAAATTTACCGGCGGAAAGGCCGGCCATGGCTGCATCAATTGATGAACTTATCTGAAAATGGGTGTAGAGCGGCAGGGAGACCATCGCCTGATAAGTCAGGGAGGTGTCATCGGCAGTCATAAACTGAATGTTTTGCGCATAGGCACCCGGTTCGTTATCAATAACCGAGTATCCGGCACCAACATTTAAAGTCGGCAGGCGCAGACCTTTAGCGGCAGCAAGTTCCGCCTGCCGGGAGATGATATCCTGACCCGCCGCTTTTAAGAGATGATCGGTCTGTAAACCGATCTCCCAGGCATCTTCGAGCGTTTCGCCAAAACTAATCCCGATTGGGAGGGAAAACTGCAGAATTATACAGCCTAAAATTAAAATAAAGATTTTTTTCATGATCGTCTTCCTTTCAAACTGCCAAAACGGAGAGTTCTGATCAATCGCAGCCTTTCGATGCCATTTTCAACCAGAGAGTAGGCCGCCGGGACGACCAGCAGGGTCAGTATGGTCGAACTTAGCATTCCGCCGATAACCGCCACTGCCAGTGGGGCGTTGGTATCGGCTCCGGCACCGTAACCTAAGGCCGCTGGCAACATGCCCAGAATCAGGGTTAAGGCGGTCATCAGAACCGGTCGCAATCGAACCGGGCAGGCCTCACTTAAGGCTGCATCAATGCCTTTACCTTCAGTTCGGAGTTGGTTGGTAAGATCAACTAAAAGAATCGAATTTTTAGTAACCAATCCCATCAACAAGACGAGGCCAACCATAGAAAAGACATTAAGGCCATGGCCAAAGAGCCATAAACCGCCGACGCCGCCGACAATCGCCAGGGGTTGGGCGACCATGATGACCAGAGGTTGAATGAACGAGTTGAACTGGCTGGCAAGCACCATATAAACCAGAATAATGGCCATGATAAAAGTAAAACTTATATAGTGAACGGTTTTACCGAACTCTTCGGCTCTCCCCGTCATTTTAACACTGTAACCCAGTGGCAGCATGCCTTTGGCAGCGGCCATCACCTTAGTTACCGCCGTTCCCAGAGCGACTTCCGGGGTGGCATAAAACTCCGCGGAATACTGGAGGTCGAAGCGGGAGATAATCGCCGGCCCTAAAATCTTTTGAAAATGGGCCACTGTATCCAGACGTACAAGTTCGCCGCTTTTAGTGCGCAGATAGATGCGGCGTAAGTCTTCAGAGGTGGTAATCTTGCCGCTTGCCGCTTTAAGACGAATATCGTAGCGTTCACCATCGCCGGGCTCATCGTTATATTTGGCCACATCAAAACCGCCAGCCAGGGCGTTGACCGCCATCGCCACATCAAGGGCGGAGAGTTCAAGATCTGCGACCCGGAGGCGATCAATAATAAGTTTGACTTGAGGGAGATCAAGTTGTAGGTCGAGGTCGACCTGGCCGAGGCCCGGATCGGTGGACAATGTCTGGTTCAATTTGTGCGCCAGATCCGCAACCCGGCCAAGTTCCGGCCCGGACAGGTTAAACTGTAGAGGTTCTCCCCGCGTACCGCTGATCATGGAGACCGGCGACGGGAAAGCCTGGACTCCGGGAATTTCGGCCAGCTCTTTTCGTAAAATAGTAATCAATTCATACTGTTTCAGGGTGCGCTCGTTAAACGGGCTCAGATGGACAAAAATTTCACCCTTTGAAACCTGGCCGCTGGTATCGCTGCCGATCGAAGAGAGATAGGAGGATATTTCCGGATGTGATTTCAGTACCTTCTCAACCTCAGCCAGGCGGTCGTTGGTGTAATTGATAGATGAGCCTAAAGGGGTTTTCAGCGTAATTATAAGTTTTCCTTTATCTTCAGGGGGGATGAAGCTTTTGTCAATTTTCCCGAATAGAGGCAGAGAAATCCAGACCACAGCAATCGTCAGAATGATCATCGACCAGCGAAAACGCAAGGCAAAACCTAAACTTTTACTGTAGACCTTTTCCATAACCAGAAAAATGGATTCCCATAAGTTATAGAACTTGCCGGTTTTTTCTTTGCCGCTTAAAAAACGGGAACAGAGCATTGGTGTGAGGGTGACAGAGATAAAGAGCGAGACCAGAATTCCAACCGTTACAACCACGGCAAAAGCGGTGAAGAAACGGCCGATTATGCCTCCCATAAAGATAACCGGGGCAAAAATACAGGCCAGGGAAAAGGTTGCGGCAAGAACCGCAAAAAGCACCTGATTGGTTCCTTCCAGGGCCGCCTGGCGCGGATCCATCTCCGGATATTTCTCGCGGAAGCGGAAGATGTTTTCGAGCACGACAATGGCATCGTCAACAACTACCCCAATGAGCAGGAGCAGAGCCAACAGAGTCATCTTGTTAAAGGTAAAACCACCGAAATACATGACCATGACCGCTCCGAGCAGGGAGATTGGAATCGCGGTCGAGATGATCAGAGTCGAGCGAAATGATTTGAGAAAAAGAAAAACAACCAGGGCCGCAAACAGGGTTCCCATGATAATATGATCTTTTAAGGCGGCCACCGATTCTTCGATAAAATCGCCGTCGTTTGAGGCTATATCAATGCGCATCCCCGGCGGTAATTGGGGGGTGATTTCATGTTTTAATCTCTCTTTTACGGCATCAACAATAGCGACGGTATTTGATCCGGTAACCTTTACGATGCCGAGACTGACACAAGACTTACCATTATAGCGGGCCAGTTTACGGTTGTCTTCGAGGCCGTCAACTACCGTCGCAATCTGTTTTAAGCGGATCGCTGCTTCACCCCGGTGAACAATAATCAGGTTTTCAATCTCCTTGACATTGTGAAATTCGAGATTGAGTTTGATCAGATCCTCGGTCATCCCCCCGACCAGATAACCGCCGGGTAGTTGCAGATGATTTGTTTGAAAGGATCTGATAACATCGCCGATGGTGATCGAAAGGCCAGCCATAGCTTCCGGGTTAAGATTAATTCGAATAGTGCGGTCACGCTTGCCGCCGAGCCGGACTTCACCGACCCCCTCAATCGATTCCAACCTTTTTTTAACCACATTTCGGGCGTACTGGTTGAGCTGCTGCAACGTCCGGTCACCGGAGAGACTCAGCCACATTACCGGTGCCGCTCCGATCTCCATTTTGGCCACCACCGGAGGATCCGCCTCCCTTGGCAGGTCGCGCAAGGATTGGTTAACTTTGGCCTGAATCTCATTAAAAGCGACATCAACATTGCGATTTAGTTTCAACTTGACAATGACGACGGAAACTCCGGGAGCGGAACGAGAGACAATATGTTCGATGCCGGGGGTCGAGTTTACTGAAGTTTCAATAACATTGGTGACTGTCGTATCGATAATGTCGGGGTCGGCACCGATCATGGTGGTTGTAATTGAGACCATCGGGAAATCGATCTCCGGGTACTCGTCAACCCCGATTCGGTTATAGCTGACCAGGCCAAAAAGGATAATGACCGCACTCAGCATAATCGCTAAGACATGCTGTTT
>JAGGWR010000099.1 GCA_021163445.1 Candidatus Tharpella aukensis | reverse complement strand
ACTTTAACGAATGGCTTGACAATATTAAAACAATACTTAAAAAAGGTAGCCCGGTTTCATTTGGATTGCCTAAACATCAAGTCGCATTAACGCAATGTCTTAAATGGAATAAACAAGCAAAATGCATAATTTGGAACAACAATCAACCTTACGATGGCAAAAATTATGTTAACAATATAAATAGTGCGCCTTACCAAGATATAATTTTGAGAGAATCTGGTTTTGGTGCGTTAAGAAAAGTTAGGAAACGTAACGGCGAGTGCCAAAGGATCGAAATTGAACCATCTAATGATAAGTATTCTTATTGTTGGTTGCATCCTAAGAGTAATATGTACACTTGGACAAATGATAGTCAATATATCTATGGTTTTAGAGAGATCAATTCGAAAGCTGCTGTTCGTTGCGATACCCCTCGAAGTTTGGATACTGTGGAAACAATCAATTATAATTACCCAAATCATTTAAGAGCTTCTGTAATCGGTGCAGGAATAGGAGGAGTCACTAATTTTGATAGTGGTGAAACTATCACACTGGTTCCAAATGGCGAAATACTCCCAAATCAAGCTGTGATAACGTCAACTATGGGCGGCTCATTCAATTTTATCTACCTGCCTAAAGATCATAAATATCGTATATCAGCAACCAAGCTTTCCGATATTAAAGGCGTTAAGGTCTTTGTTGGACGAAGCCGCTATCGCGACAGACAAAAACCCGCCTCTTACTGGTAGAGATTGTAACTTCTGATATTCTTGCGGTAAAAGGAGATAGCAACATCATTGTTTGCTATCAACTTAAACCGTAACAATCAGGAGGTTTCACAATGGATACCAGCTTACCAAGCGACCCACAATTTATCAAAGCTTACACCAAACATCGTAAACATTTAAGACTCAATGGTTTTCAGCCGAAAACCATTGACGCATACTCAAGAGCAATCAGGCGTATTGGAAACTATTTTGATTGCCAATTGGACGATCTCACTATGGATCAATTGGTGGATTACTTCAGCGATCTTCTGGAGTCGCATTCATGGGTTACTGTCAAACTTGACCTGTACGGTCTAAAATTCTTCTACACCAATACCCTAAATAAAAGCTGGCAGGATATCCCCCTGATCAAACCACCAAAAGCAACAAGAATTCCTGATATTGTTTCAATTGAGCAGGCCAAACTGATCTTCGCGGCAACCAATAAATTGAGCTATAAAGTCCTCTTTTTCACCCTCTACAGTATGGGGCTGAGACTTGGTGAAGGCATTAAACTTACAGTCGCTGACATCGACTCCACGAATATGAGGGTACATATTCGTAACGCCAAGGGTAACAAAGATAGATTAGTGCCGCTACCCGAAAGTACTTTGAGTATGTTGAAAAACTTCTGGTCTTTTCACAGGCACCCTGACCTTATCTTCCCAAATCGAAAAGGAGGTCTGAAAAATGCTCACCTAGCAGACTCTCCATTGAATCGGAAGGGTGTTCAAGTAGCCATGCAGGCCGTTGTCAAAGAGGTCGGGATTAAAAAAAAATTAGTTGCCACTCCTTACGTCACAGCTACGCAACTCATCTTTTGGAAGCCGGTATTGATCTGATTGAGTTGCAAAAGATACTGGGACATGTCAGCATTTTGACCACCGCCAAATACACTCATCTCACCGCCGAAAACCAGACCAATTCATACAACAAAATCAACACGTTAATCAATGGCTTTGATATTAGTTGGGGAGGGGTAAAATGATTTTACTATCCTCAATTATAAATGAATTCAAAGATCGTTTTCTAGAAAAATACAAACCATCCATCCTGCCAAGTCATAAAAATGCTCTGCGAGCTATGCAGCAATGCCGCCAGAAGCATGGCCCTCATATGCTGGCTCGTTGTAGTAACGATGACTGCCAAAAACAGACCTATATCCCGCACTCTTGCGGCCACAGAAACTGCCCCCACTGTCAAAACCATGAAAGTTGGCAATGGATCGAAAACCAGCTTAAAAAGCAACTCCCGGCAAAATATTTCCTGATCACCTTCACACTTCCACAAGAGTTACGCTGGCTTACGTTTTGTAACCAGCAGTTAATGTACTCTCTGATGTTTATCTGTGTTCAGGAAACTTTGAAAAAATTTACTCTGAGCGATAAAAAGTTACAAGGTCAAGCCGGTTTTACTGCAATTTTGCACACCCATTCGAGAAGACTCGATTTTCACCCGCATATTCATGTCGTGATGCCAGCGGCAAGTGTTAACTGTGAAACCAGATTATGGAGGGTTAAATCTGCAAAGTTCATTTTCTATCACAAGAATCTCGCAAAAGTCTTCAAAGCGAAGTTATTCGAAAAAATGGTTGACCATCAGCTCAAGATTCCGCATGACTGCCCAAAAGAGTGGGTCGTTGATTGCAAGCACGTTGGCAATGGCGATAAAGCCCTGATTTATCTTGGCAAATATCTTTACAAAGGCGTTATTCAGGAAAAAGATATTTTAAAGAATGAAAATGGGATGATCACTTTCAGGTACATCGACTCTAAAACCCAAAAAAGCAAAACCAGAACCGTTACCGGCGAAGAATTCCTCTGGTTATTGATGCGTCACGTACTCCCTAAAGGCTTTCGCAAAACAAGATGCTATGGATTCCTGCACCCTTGTAGCAAAAAGATCATAAAACTACTGCAACTAATTCTCCATTTTAATCCCATCAAAATGCACAAAAAAAAGAAGCCGAGAGCAAATATTATCTGCAAATATTGTGGATCAAAAATGGAAATTATCCAAACAATGATACCCGCGACTAAACTTCTACAGCATATTGGCTCAACCTGATCCAAAAAAGGGAATTTCGTTATGTGACACTCAACAACATCGGTCTACTAATTTTTTCCGGTTTTACCGGCGATGGATTCTTGCGTTCAAAAAGCACTAAATATCGCAAAAAATCAGCTTCTTATGAAAAGACAGAGATTCTCAAACTACGCCATACCAACCATCCAACATTATTCCAGTATGCCTGTCTGAACCAGAAAGATTCCCCAAAAGCTATTTTCTATAAACTGTCGCGATAGGGCTTGTCCAACAAACGGTTCAGATTGTGGCTCGCTCCGCTCGCACAATCTAACCTTATTTGTTAGGTGGTTATTTGTCAGAAGAAAGAGTTTTTTGCTTTACTTCAATTTCTTCTAACTCATTTACACAATAATTTATGTAAAAAATATTGAAAATTATCAAATAGAACTTATTGAATTTCAAATCCAATTTGAATTCTTTTGCATAATATTCATCCATGATTTTGGAATATTTAAATGAAACAATAATACACATTATCATCCAAACTAAGTCGAGCAATGAACCAATGGCCTCTACGCTAGGGTCTCCTGCATAAGAAAATATACTTGAAATACCCATCATTGCAGCAATCCAAATAATAAAGTTTCTTGAAATTACTTCTTTTCCAGCTAATTTATTGAATACCTTATAACGTTCAATTAACCAGATAATATAGTAAATGCCCAAAGTCGCTAACCCAAGCAAAACCATGTTGATGGTTTTCTGCCCAATTTCCGTTTTCAAATCACTAATTTCCATTTTTCCCTCCTCGTATAAAAGTTAACTTGGTTGTTGAAAAAGCCCACACCCTATTACATACAGAGTATCAGCAACATCACAGTCCGGCAACACCACCTAACGTTACGGGTAACTTGGCGGGTTTAGAACTAGAAAGCCGCAAAGTACCTAAAAAGATTGTTAACTGCTCCAAATTTTTGAACCGCTATTTATACCCGCTCAAGTTCACCCGCTGGTTCGGCATTTCCTTCTTTGATTCGATGGCGTGAATTGCGATACCACTTCTAAAAGCTGATCTTTCATCTCTGCGACCACAAAATCGGGGCTCGTACATACGGAGACAAGATCCGGCTTGGGCCACCGGTTGGGAAGGTTTGGGCCGTGACTGAACCTCTGACGTAGCCAGTCCCACATTTCTTCTTCCAGCCACATACCGGGCGAGTCGATAGGGTGTTGTACTAACCAATACACTCGGCACTTAGGCCATCGGCACATCGCATGGAACATGAAGTTCGCAATGTTGGCCTGCTGGCGCTGATCCATCATGTCGTGGTGTTCATCAACATGGAGAATATGAGATGGTGAGATCTTTCGCGACAGGCATCCATTCTTCCAATAGGCAAAAGCGTGATTGTGACGTTCCACAACCTTGGACACAGGGCAGGCAGCCCATTTCAAAAGTTTATCGAGGCGCTTAGCGGCATATGGCATCAGATTGAAATAATCAAGATCGATATCGAGAATTGAGTACATTGTCTTCGCTTTGTTGCCGAACGCCTGGGATAACCGGCTGGAAAAAGTGCCAGCTTTTTGCCAGTCCGTGTTCATCCCATGGCTAGGCAATCCAGTTATGTTC
>JAGGWR010000016.1 GCA_021163445.1 Candidatus Tharpella aukensis | reverse complement strand
TTCATACATTTTCACGCCGCCGCTAACACCAGGAGGTTGTTAATTGCTTTCCTGACCGCATCGTTCAGCGTGGTCCGCCGGATCTTGCCGGTTTTTTTCTCTTTCAGGACCAGCTCGTCTTGCCCCTGTACGTCACGGACACGGAGATTCAGGATGTCGCTGGCCCGGAGATTGGTATTAATCCCCAGGATAAAGATACACAGATCCCGAGGATTGCCGGCAAGCATTCGCTTAATGGCCTTGATGTCCTTGGGGTTGCGGATCGGCTCGACCGTGATTGACGAACCCTTAACCGGATGATTCCAGTTCTCACCTTTTTTCATGCTTTTTCTCTGTTTTTAGGTTGTGGAAGTTGGCCTCTATGTATTTGTGACCGTACGCCTAACATCACTTGCCGGGGCAGGATGTTCGGGAAAAAACGGGCGGTGGTTAGCGGTCGGATGAATGCTTTTGTTCGGCGATTTTTTGCCGATTAAGTTGTTAAAAAAACGTGGTCTGTCCCTGATTTTCGACTGATTTTCGATTTTTGTTCGTGCTAAAAACGTGGTCTGTTTTCCCGGTTTCCCTTGCGGTTTTCGTGTGCAATTAAACCACTGAATTAATCTTCTTCAAAATACTCAATCAAATCATTCCAATTGACTTTCACCCCATTACCTATTCGAGTTTTACCCTTGCACCATTCTACGGTTCCTCTACTAACACGAAGTTTTCCTCTGTAAGTGTTGTCGTTCTCGTATAAGGATAAGAGAATTCCATTATTTCCTAACTCCATGGCCACATCTAAGTCATCTACATTTACCTTCATTTTTTCTCCTTCTAAATCTGCGTAATTACAAACATTATGAATAGAACACTTTATAATACTTCCCAAAAACTGGACAGTTGCTTAAGGTGTAAAATGGGTTTATTTTGATCAAAAAAAGGAGGCTCATTGATGGGTAGTATTCGAAAAAATTACAGCGCATCGTTCAAAGCAAAAGTGGTTCTTGAAGCTGTCAAAAAAGAAAAAACGATTTCTCAATTATCCAGTGAATATGGAGTTCATTCAAACCAAATCAATCAGTGGTGCAAACGGGTTTTAGAAGAGCTACCCGATATTTTTTCCCAGAAACGCAAAAAAAGGGGAAAGGACACAGAAGAGCTTCAATCGGAACTTTACCAGCAAATTGGCCAATTAAAGGTTGAATTGGACTGGCTCAAAAAAAAATCTAAACTGTTCGCCTGAGACAAAACGCCAATGCATTAATCCAGGACATCCCCGGATACCGATAGCGCGGCAGTGTGAACTGCTGATCGGGGTACCACTATCAATCCTGCGGAGATAACAGCTATAATCTTCTCCTGATGCGATTGATTGATGAGGAATACACCAAGCATCCGATCTACGGCATTGAGAAAATGACCGCTGTTTTAAGGTGGCAGGGGCATTCGGTCAACCCTAAACGAATAAGGTGTCTGACGCGGCTCATGGGTCTTGAGGCGATATATCCGAAGCCGAACCTGAGCAAACCGATAAAAGAGCATAAAATCTATCCATACCCGTTGCGTAGTGTTAGCATTAACCGGGTTGATCAAGTATGGTCTACGGACATAACTTATATCAGGCTAAATCATAATTAATCCACCGGCTCTGCCGGTGAGAATTGAAAAGGCTCTGCCGTTTAAGGCGTAAATTTGATAGACGGTCCTCCAATGAGGAATGCCCCGAGGGGCAAGGAGGACCGTCATGAAAGATTGGAAAAGTCAAGCACATGTTAAGTGGGAATGCAAGTATCATGTTGTCATCTTACCGAAATATCGCAAAAAGGTACTTTACGGCAAAATCCGGCGAAGGATAGGGGAGATACTTCGGGATTTATGTCGTCAGAAAGGAGTGCAATTGGAGGAAGGCAAAGTGATGCCGGATCACATTCATATACTGCTGAGTGTTCCACCAAAGTACAGCTTTGTGATGATGATGGGTTATTTGAAGGGCAAGAGTGCAGTTCGCATCCATAGGGAGCTGCTGAAAACAAAAGGAACATTATTCGGTCGGACGTTTTGGGCACGGGGCTATTGTGTAAGTACAGTAGGTTTAGAGGAGCACCAGATACGTCAATATATCAAAGAACAGGAAGGGTTACAAAAGAAGCAGTTAGAATTTGATTTAGACTAACGGCCCCTTTTAGGGACCTTCCTCATACCACCGGTTCTACCGGTGGTGGCTGATTCACGGTTTACCTATCTCGTCGCTGTGACAGACTGGTTCAGCCGGCATGTTCTGAGTTATGAGGTTTCAACTACACTTGATACGGCATTCTGCATAAAAGCCTTGCAGGATGCCTTGAAAGTGGCAATACCTGAGATTTTCAACACAGATCAAGGCAGTCAATTTACCAGTGAGGCCTTTACCGAAATTTCACTCAACGCCGGGGTGAACATCAGCATGGACGGTCGGGGCCGAGCCTGGACAACATTTTTGTAGAGCGCCTCTGGCGTAGCGTGAAATATGAACGTGTCTCTCTTCACAATCATGAGACTGTCCGGGAAGCTGTCCAAGATATTGGAGAGTATTTCGATATATATAATAACAAGCGAGTCCATCAGTCTCTGGGGTGTCAGACACCGACAGAAGTATATTTTAATGGCTTTTTTGAAAGAAAAGTTTTATCGTGATCTCCCGCTTGGACATTGCCCCGTTCTTTATCATAATTTTTAATTTTCAGGATTATTTTTAGCTCAAAAATACACCTCAAAAAACCCTGTTTTTTGTCTTGACAATGGGGAGTACCATAGTATCCGTTAAAATTAAACAACATTGGAGGATGGGATGAAGAGGATAAGGTTTATTTTGTTGCTGCTCTTGGTTTGTTCATGGCTTACAACAGTTTACGCCGCAGACAAATTAATCGTTAAAAACGACAACGGCAAAACGGTGGTTACGCTACAAGATGAGGGGCGAATTATGTTAGGGACCGACAACTGGCAAGGAGCCTCTTGGGCATCGCTGTATTCGGTTAATGACAACGGCCTGACCGGTTTCCATTTTTCTTCCTATGCTAATTCAAACTCCAGGGGTGGCGGTGGTATTTACACTTTTACCCGGGGGACGCCCGGAGCACCGGAAGCCTTGAAAGAAGGTGATCGCCTGGGTTTCATTCTTTTTGGTGGTTATGATGGCAACCAGATACTTAATACCGCCGGAATTACCGCGAAAGTGGATGGAGAGGTATCAGAGGGGCGTCTGCCCACAAAGGTTTTATTTGAAAGCGGGCTTGCCGGCTATCCGAGGCAAGCGCGACTTACCATCGCTTCCAGTGGTAAAATTGGCATTGGCGTCGATAACCCCGGATATCTTATCGAAGTGCTTGGTGGCGCCTATTGCGATGGTAATGACTGGTATCCGGCATCGAGTCGTGACTACAAGGATGACATTGAAAAGCTTGACCGGGAAACCGCGGTCAAGATCGTCAATGAGCTTGAGCCCGTTACCTATAGATACAAGAATCAGAAAGGGTGGCGACGGAAACGCATTGGTTTTATTGCCGAAGACATGCCGGAAGAATTGGCGGTTCCGGGGAAGAAAGCCCTTAGCAACACCGATATTATCGCTACCCTTGCCTTGGTGATCAAAGAACAGCAGAAAGCAATCCATTCTCTTAATTGTCGATTGAAAGAACTGGAAAAAAGACAGTGCCGGCATAAAGATGTGGCTGATTGTCAGGAGGTGCTTTTTGTATCCGCTCGCGGGCAGACAGCTGATGCCACACCTGTCTGCCCGCGTTGTGACCTTCGTGGTGGAGATTAAAGACTCGCGAATTTCATGTGTGTTTGCTGTTGCTAAAAACATCATCCTGGCGGTTTTAGCATCCGGTTGTAGGAGGTCAGATTATGAACTCACAGCTTAAATATATTTATAGTCTGTTAATACTAATGCTATGGTTGTTAATCTCGCCAATCGGGTTTTTGCAGGCCGCTGAAAATGATAAGGGGGTCAGTTCGAACTATGTTGCCCATCAAATCCTGGTGCGTTTTACTGCTGAAACGCCTGAAGGGAGAAAAAACGAAATCAGACAGGCAGTGAATGCCGAGCTAATTAAAATCGTCAAAAGTATCAGGGTTGAATTGTGGCAGTTGCCTGATGACCTTACCACCGATGAAACGATGGACTACCTGCATTCTCTGCCGGAGGTTGAATACGTCGAACCGAATTTTCTGTACAAGCAGCAAGCCTTGCCAAACGACCCCCTGTTTGGCAAATTGTGGTTTTTACACAATACCGGCCAGTTAGTGAATGGTTTGGTGGGAGCCGCCGGCGCCGATATTTCCGCCCCAGCAGCATGGCAGATAGAGACCGGGAACCGCAACATGGTGATAGCGGTTATCGATTCCGGAGTCGCTTTCGATCACCCCGATTTGATCAATAATATTTGGATCAATACTGGCGAAATCCCCGGAAATCAGTTTGATGACGATGACAACGGTTATGTGGATGACATACACGGCTGGGATTTTGTTAATAATGATAATAATCCTTCAGACTATTCGACGGACCTGTACGGCAATGGGCATGGTACCCATGTTGCCGGGATAATTGCCGCCGAGGGCAATAATAATCTTGGTATCTGTGGCGTTATGTGGCATGCGCAGATTATGCCGTTACAGATCTTCGATATTTACCAAAAAAACTCCTTTTATGATAATTTAATCAAATTGAGCAATATCCTGGATGCGATTGAATACGCGGTCGACAATGGTGCCAGAATTATTAATTGCAGCTTTGGCAGTCATTCATACAGCCAATTTCAATATGATATTATTGCCTATGCCCATCAACATGGTGTTTTGGTGGTTTGTGCCGCTGGTAATGATGGCACGGACACGGATGTCAATTTTCATTATCCATCATGCTATAATTTACCCAACATAATATCGGTGGCGGCTACCGATGAAACCGACAACTTGGCTTCGTATTCCAATTTTGGCATTGAATCGGTAGATATTGCCGCTCCTGGAGGCAGCGGCATCAGGGGCAATATCTACAGTACCGTGCCGCCGGAACGAATTACCTTGTTTTACGATGATTTTGAATCAATGCCGCATGATAAATGGCTGACAAGTGGATTATATGAAAATTGGTCCGTAGGTTATAATTCCTACTGGGGCAGCTATCTTCAGGATTCTAGTGGAAATTACCATGAAAATGAAAACTCAACAGTTTGGACCAGGAACCCCATCGATGCCGCCAACTGTCGGGGACTTTTTTTTGAATATGAAATCAACTATGAGCTGGAAACGGGCTATGATTTTCTCAACACGGAAATTTCCCTGGACGGCACCAGCTATTTTCCAATCAAGGAGTATACCGGCTTTTCAAATGGTTGGTTGACACAGATGTTCTGGTGTAACGAAACAGATTTGGGGCTTTTTTACCTGCGGTTTCACCTCAAAACCGATTATCTGTACAATTACGATGGAGCGATGATTGATAGTGTTAAAGTTACCGCTATCCCATGGGTTTTTACCGGCAACGAGTATGATTTCAAAAGTGGCACCTCCATGGCAGCCCCGGTGGTCAGTGGTATTGCCGGTCTGGTCTGGTCTTTGAATCCTTCTTTAACCCATCTTGAGGTAAAAAGTTGTCTTATGGATTCCGTTGATCAAGTGGACTCACTTGCCGGCCTCATTAAAACCGGCGGTCGGGTGAACGCCGTCAGCGCTCTTGGTGCCGTTAGTGGCGGTCTGGAATGTTCTGGCCCGTTGGTGAAAGTAAACAACCAGAATTATTACCTCTTGCAAAATGCTTATGACAATCTCGCTGATGGCGATACCATGAAGGTTGTCGCCTCGATATTTGCGGAGTCACTTGTATTTGACCGGGAAGTAGCCGCTGTCGTCTCCGGTGGCTACAACTGTGATTTTAGCGGCAGGACTGGGATGAAAAGCGTTCTTGACGGAAGTCTAATGGTAAAAAAAGGGGTGGTGGAAATTGATGGGTTGCTCATTAAATAGTGTTGATCTGGAAAAGTTCGTTTCCCGATCAATGTTTTCAGCAATCAGTAGTCGGTTCTCAGTGAAATCCCCTGGGGAGTTTCACGTCGGATGCCTTGAAAGGATATACCTTACCATGAGCAAGGATGCCGTCTGCTTTCTTCCCTGCCGCCAACCCGGGAACTTTGCCCCGCGACGCCTCTTTTCTTGACAAAAAGGAATGGGGGTCAAATCTTTATCGTTGACAATTTATTTCCAATACACAGGATCAGACATCCAGCTGGCTGTTATTTTCTCTTTTCTCCTACAGATATTTCCGGTTTTGTTTAACGGCGTCCAATTGCCCCACCTTTCAGGCCACCGAACCAATACAGCAAATACATAGCAATCCGGCAATAATTTTTGTCAACTATGAAGATTTCACCCCCTCCTTCGCGGTTTGCTTGTAAGGTACGGAACAACACAAGCGTAAATGCCTGGATGCACGTTGAGATAAAGAGACCCCATGATCGAGGCTGGAAGCTTGCCAACACCTTTCGCAAATGAACTCCATCATGTGCAGGTTGGGGATTATCTCTCACAACACATTCAGATAAATATTCTTTACCTCCTCTGGCTGTACGCACAAGTAGTCCAGGGTTTGCCGCTGGGAGCTGTGGTTGAAGCAAACCATCAGCTCCGGCA
>JAGGWR010000076.1 GCA_021163445.1 Candidatus Tharpella aukensis | reverse complement strand
GAGATACCACCATAACTGGGTGTCAACTCAGCGATCTCCTGCATGATCTCTTCAGCACTATCGTATTTCATCTCATAACCCATACGGGTTGAGAGTTCAGCAATAATATGACTATCTTCGCGAGCCTCACCGGATATCGTCAATGCTTTACGAATCCGCTGGACAACTCGTTCTGAATTGACAAAGGTACCATCTTTTTCAGCAAAAGAGACCCCGGGCAGAACCACGTCGGCCATCTGAGCGGTCTCAGTCAGAAAAATATCCTGGACTACAAAGAAATCAAGGGCTTTGACACAGTGCTCAATATGAGTCAGGTCGGGGTCACTAACTAACGGATTCTCACCCATTATGTACATCGCTTTAACTTTGCCTTCGGCGGCGGCCGGGAACATCTCGGTCAAAACAAGTCCGGGTTTGTCATCAAGGGCTTCAGCTTCAAGGCCCCAGGCTTTGGCAAATTTCTCTCTGATTTCGGGAATATCAACTTTCTGGTAACCAGTATAGACATTAGGCAGACCGCCCATATCACAGGCACCCTGAACATTATTCTGACCGCGCAACGGATTTACTCCGCCACCCTCGACACCCATATTACCGCAGAGCATCGCCAGATTGCCTAGGGATTTGACATTATCGGTACCACATGTATGCTGGGTAATACCCATAGCATAAAGAATTGATGCCGGACGCGCCTGACCGTAGAGTTTAGCGGCGGCGTAGAGTTCGGCTTCGCTCAAACCGGTTATACCGGAGACATATTCAGGTGTAAATTTTTCCAGGTTTTTGGCAAAATCTTCATAACCTTCACAACGCTCATCAATATACTCTTGAGCAGCCCAACCCTCTTTAACAATAATATGCATTATGCCGTTAATCCAAGCGATATCAGTGCCCGGCTTAGGTTGCAGGTAGAGCTCAGCATAATCAACTAGATCAATACGGCGGGGATCAATAACCAGGATCTTAGTCCCGTGTTTAAGTACCGCTTCCTTGAGATAGTTAGCAAAGATGGGATGGTTTTCAGTTGTATTTGTTCCAGTCACCAAAACCGTCTCAGACTTTAAAACGTCTGCGATAGGGTTGGTCATTGCTCCACTTCCGAATGTGGCGGCCAGTCCGGCCACCGTCGAGGAGTGTCAGAGCCTGGCGCAGTGATCGACATTATTGGTTCCGACCGCCGCGCGCATAAATTTTTGAAAAAGATAGTTCTCTTCGTTAGTGCATCGAGCTGAGGACAAACCGCCGATTGCGCCACCACCAAATTCTTCCTTGATCGCGGAAAACTTTTCAGCCACCAGACTTAAAGCTTCATCCCAGCCAGCTTCCTCTAATTTGCCATTCTTTCTGATCAACGGAGTCGTCAGTCGCTCATCACTATTAATAAACTCGTAACCAAAACGCCCCTTAACACACAGGCTGCCCTGATTAACGCCGACGCCATCTTTCGTGGTCACAGCAATAACCCGGTTATTTTGTACGTTGAGCTCAAGCTGACAACCACAACCACAATATGTACAAGTCGTCGGAACCCTCTCAATCAGCCAGGTGCGGCCTTTATAACGACTTAAATCTTCGGTCAAAGCTCCAGTCGGGCAGACTTGCAGACATTCTCCACAAGACTGACATCTGTCCTGGTCGACAACCACCACCTGGGCTCCATAACCGTCACCCTTAATGCTGATCGCACCAATCCCTTTTATCTCCTGACAAGCGGTGACACAACGCAGACACATGATACAGCGATCAGGCCAGTAACGAATCAACGGAGTCGCGTAACTGGAATCGCGTTCAATTTTAGCCGCTGAGTATTCAACCTGGTCAATTCCATACTCATAAACCAAGTCCTGAAGCAGGCACTCACCACCTTTGTCACAAACCGGACAATCGAGCGGGTGATTTACGAGGATCAATTTCAGCGAATCCTGACGTATCCGAGTCAGCCTCTCTGAATTTGTGGTAACCTCGATACCATCTTCAACCGGAGTTGTGCACGCCGCCATGGGGTGCGTAAACCCTTCGATCTCGACCACACACATTCGACATGAACCAATCGGACTCAGTCGTTCGTGGTAACAGAGAGTCGGGATTTTGATATCGACACCCTTGGTCGCCTCAAGGATGGTCGTTCCCTGGGGGACGGTGACTTCTTTGCCGTCAATCGTCAACGTGACCATACTGTTTTTCCCTGCGCAAATAAAAATTACTGAAATTATCTATCAAACAAAAATATTAAAAAGTATCTTGTAAACTCATAAAACATACTACGGGATGAGTAAGTAAAAATTTCGATAGACAAGTAGTTGGGGTTTTCCAGGCACGAGACCATACATATCGAGTCTCTGAAAAACCACAACAACGCAGGATATCGGAACTTTTTACGACGCCATCAGACTTTGACTGTTGCTACTCGGTAACAGCGTAGACAACGATCAGCTTCAATCATCGCTTCATTAATCGAATAGCCCTGCTCAACTTCATCATTGGTAAATTTCCGGGTATCGGGATCAAGCATTTCAAGTTCTTTACGCTCCCGGCCACCAAGAAATCCCAAATCTTCCGACTGATCGTAGACCTTGACCTTACTGAAAAATGTATCAAAATCGTCGTCTTCGGTATACTCGAGAGACTCACCATTTATCATTTTATCAATTGTCAAGGCTGCGGTTCGTCCACCTGCACATGCGGTGATCAATGCACCCGGCCCGGTTTCGCAATCTCCAGCCGAAAAAATCTTGGGTTGATCTGTCTGTTTGGTCTTCTCGTCAGCAATGATGGTTTTCCAACGCGTGGTTTTGACATCTTCGCGGCCTTCGAGCAATGAAAGATCCTGGGTCTGGCCAATCGCCGGAACCACGATATCACAATCAATAACAAACTCGGAGCCTTCAACCGGTACCGGGCGACGACGACCACTCTCATCGGGTTCGCCAAGTTCCATACGTACACAACGAAGCCCCACAACTTTACCATTTTCCGCGAGAATTTTTACCGGATGCGTCAAATAGTGAAAGTTTACTTTCTCTTCTTCAGCATCATGAATCTCGACATCATCGGCCGGCATCTCGTTCTTGGTACGTCGATAGACCAGATTAACATCCGGTTTATCAACCCGAAAAGAGCAGCGCACGCAGTCGATTGCGACATTACCGCCCCCAACAACAACCACTTTCTTGCCCGCCGGATAGGGATCACGGCCCTGATTAATATCTAAAAGGTACTGCACCCCGGAGATATAGCCGTCGTAATTTTCTTCTTCACCTTCGACACCCATGGTGGTTCCCAGCTGAGACCCGATAGCGATAAAAACAGCATCGTTGTCGGCTTCCAATTGTGATAATTTTACATCTTTGCCAACAGTGGTTTCATAATTAAATGTGGCCCCCATTCGCTCAATCCGGTCGACCTCTTCACGCAAAATAGTTCGGGGCAAACGATAATCCGGAATACCCATAGCCGACATGCCGCCGGGCTCATCAAAACGCTCGTAAACCGTCACATCATGCCCCATACGAGTCAGATG
>JAGGWR010000332.1 GCA_021163445.1 Candidatus Tharpella aukensis | reverse complement strand
TTTGCTTCAAAGAGATATTATCAAGAAAATACGCTCACGTATTATACCTGATTGATTTTACGTCTACGAAAAAATCACCTAACCGTGTAAATGCAACGGTTTAGCCTGTTTCGTGGTAAACTTGGGTATAAACGTATTATCGTCAGATGTTATGGCACTGTTCCCAGCCAGAACACCAACAAAGCTGTTGCGCCATGCTTCAGAATTACTTAAGTTGTCACCTGCACCAATACCGTAGATTATATTCAAGAATCCGTAGTTGGGATAGAAATCATCATCATCTCCTCCCCCCCGGTTCAGAGCAAGTTCCTCATTTAATATTTCTACATCATTCTCGGTCTCTCCGTGGATGGCAGTTGGAAGGGAGGAACGATTTCCGAATTGAGAAGAGTCGCTTGGGGTTTCAACAGAACCGGAAGTCGCGCAAACATTTGAGAAAGGGTAACGTGTTCCAATACTCGCATCACTTGCAACCCAGAAAAGAGCTCCGTTCGACCACTCTCCCAACATCGCTTCGCCATAGTTGGCCCTAACGTACCAGACATAGTCTTGTCCGGGTTCAAGCTCACTAACGGAACTCGGCGTCCAGGCTAGGGCCGGGACCGGAATTACAACACTCAAAACTGGTTCCAAAAGGAGTTCTATAGATTCGCAATCCAAAGTCACTTCTTCTGAAGATTTATAGACTTTCAATTCATAACCTTGAGCCCTGGCATCCTCTCCCCAGCTGAACATCGGGCGACAATCATTAACCACCGCAACCCCATCACTACAATAAGGTGAAACCGGGATTGTATCTGTTGCCTGAGCTACTCCTGCCCCTAGAAGAATCACCAAAGCAGTCACAAGGTGTCCTAAATATTTCTGGAGATACATACATTCCCCCCTCTGCAGATCAATCACAAAACTTAAAAACAATGGAAACTCTGTGGTGCTATATTCGATCACCACCTATTAATAGAAGTAACCATTCACAAAAAAAAGACAGCTAAGTTGCTCTTTAAAAAGAGGCAACCCGGCTGTCTTTTTGGTTTTAGTGACAAGACCCGTGGCTTTCCGACCCCGTCTTTCGGCGGGAGTGGCTTTTCCAGAGATATTTATTTAATTCAATATACAGTAAATGGTTTTCAGGTAAAAGTCAATTAGTTAAAAGTATGAATTTTCATTGTTTTAGAACGGATAATGGAGATTGAATGCTTTTAAAAAATCAAACCGGATTGCTTAATATCAGCATTGTCAACCTCAACTTTTCAGCTAATCTGCAAACTTGAGATTAATCGGAAAGTTACAATGGCATGCCGGTTGAAACAAACTATTTCTGAGATTGAGAAAACTGAAAATATTTATTATCCTCAATTAGTACATGATCAAGCAACCATTTTTTAACGAATTGCTTGAATCCATAAATGGCTGCATCAGTATCGAGCTCTTGTGAACTTACTTCACTCAGGTTCGTGATAAGATCGTCGTGAAGTATTTTGTGCTCTGCAAGGTAAGGAAATCCAATGCGGTTCATCATTTCTTCCTCAGCCGAGAAGTGCTCACGCGTGTATTTAAACAGTTGCATTATAATGGGTTTAACATCCTGCTCACCTAACACTTCAGGAAGCTCGTTGCCAAGTTTAAACAAACCTTTGTGCTGCTCATCGATTTCTGAGTCACCAACAGAATAACTATCTTTCCATACAAACTGAATATTCATCACTTCTCTCCTTTTTCGACAAAACGATGGTATTCACTTACCAATCAGTGCAAACACTGTCAATCCTTTTCACTACAACTTGTAATAATTTTTTATTATCGACATAATAAAACCACAATATATTCACATTAACCGGCAACCGTAAGTCCTTAAGAAATGTCATCTTCAGGATTACAACCAACCGTCTCAAGCCCCAAAAGTTTGGTCGATTCTGCGGTTGGCAAGGCCTCTACATTGCGCAGTTTTTTCTCCATCGCCCGGGTTCTGGCACCAGTCATCTCGATCGTGTTGGAGGCCGTATCGAGCTGCTTTTTGACTTTTGCTAAAACTTCCCCAAACTTGCCGAACTCGGTTTTCACGGCTGAAAGTACGGTCCAGACTTCACTCGACCGCTTTTCGATGGCCAGGGTGCGAAAACCCATGCGTAAACTATTCAAGATAGCCGCCAAGGTCGTCGGCCCGGCTACCACAACCCGGTACTGCTGCTGCAATTTCTCAACCAGCCCCGGCTGCCGCAGGACTTCTGAATAAAGTCCCTCGGTCGGCAGAAACATGAGGGCAAAGTCGGTTGTCTGAGGTGGATCAAGATATTTATCGGAAATATCTTTAGCTGAGTTTTGGATGGCTCGAATCAATGCGGCAGTTGATTTTTCAACCGCCTCCAAATCCGCAATTTCCGCCGCATCCAATAATCTCAGATAATCTTCCTGGGGGAATTTAGCGTCTATCGGCAACCAGATTGATGATCCGTCATCCACGCCTGGCAGCCGGATGGCGTACTCCACAATTGCACTGGAGTCAGCTTTAGGCTGAACATTCCGGGCAAATTGATCCGGCGTCAATATCTGCCCCAAAATATCACCAAGCTGAAATTCACCCCAGGTTCCCCGAGCTTTAACGTTGGTTAACATCCGTTTAAGATCACCAACCCCGCTCGCCAGGCTCTGCATATCGCCCAAACCGCGCTGCACCGCTTCAAGCCGTTCACTAACCAGTTTGAAAGATTCGCCAAGCCGTTTTTCCAGGGTGCTCTGGAGCTTTTCATCCACCGTCTGCCGCATTTGTTCTAACTTTTTCTCGTTGTTTTCCTGCATAGACCGCAGCTGCCGGTCGACCGTCTCCCGCAGTTTGTCAAAACGGATTTCGTTGGCATCAGCCACCAATTTTACCCGTTTTTCAACCGCACCCAAACCCGCCAACTGAGAATTTCCGATCTCGTTAATCGTTTTAACCACGGTCTCATTAGCAGTTCTCTGCGCCCTTGAAACCTCTTCCCGAAGGCGGCGAGCCGCTTGCTCACTTTCACTGCGGCTATAACGAATCTCTTCCCGAATCAGTTTCCCGATATCAACCCTCCTGTCGACCAACATTCTCCACAAAATGACAAGTAACAAAATGACACTGATACCCGAAAAAATTTCCGCCAGCCAACTTGCAAGCAGCTCCATTTCCATACAACTTCCCCCTATTCATTACATCTTGACAAAAGCAATTCAGTCTAGGAGGCTGTCCGAGAATGCTCTTTTTCCCCAGCTCAGCGCACTGTCAGCACTTCCTACGGTCGTTATTTTTTGAAAATAATGCTCGGAATACTAAGTGTATGCCTGTGCTTATTTTCAAAAAATGCCTCGATCTGAGAAAAAATTTCTATTCTCGGACAACCTCCTAACCTCATTGCGACCCTTAAAACATACTGCAACAGTGTAAGTCAAATACAAATACGGCCCTCTTGATATCTTTACAGCCTGGATTGATTTATGTGTTTATACTTATTTTTTCAGCCTGTCTCTTTTGCTCGTAATCTTAAATTTTTCAAATAAAACCTCATTCCTCTTGACCCTGCCTGAAAAGCACCCTATATTCACATCTGACAAATTGATACCTCCGATGAAAAAACACAAACGTCAACCTGATCAAACCGGTAAAAAGGATGTTGTATGGAACAGGTAATCGTAACCAGCTCAATGAAAGAAGATCTCGCCAGCTTCCTCGAATTTAACGAATTCAGTGTCGAAACGCTTAGTGACACACTCTACCGGGTCGAACGTGACGACGAATTACCGGTTTTCATCAATATGGAAGACGGTCATCTCTATTTTGAGATTGACCTCGGCAACGTCAGTTCATTCGCCACTGAAAAACTCTACCATGACCTGCTCGACCTCAACACCGAAATCCTGCCGGTCGCCTTTGGTCTTAACCGAGCCAACCCCGACGACCCCCGCTTGGTTCTGGTCGAGAGCCGTGAAGCGGAAAATCTTGACAGCAATGAACTTTTATGCGTTTTTACATCTCTGGAACTGGCGGTTGATCGGGCCGAGACCATGCTGGCTGAGTATCTAAAATAGTAACTGACTGAAAACTATAACACCTGACAGCTTAAACCTATGGCTAATTTATTAGCATATTTAAGGAGAATAGAAAGATGAGTATCTTTAGTAGAATGTTTAAGGTCGGACAGGCCGGAGTCAACAAAGCCATCGACAAATTGGAAACCCCGGAACTTATGCTTGACCAGGCGATCCGGGATAAAGAAAAACAGATCAAAGAGGCCAAGCAGGCGGTAATGTCCTGCATTGCCACTGAGAAACAGGCCAAAGCTCTACTCGGCAAAGAAAAACTTGAGCAGAGCAACTGGGAGGCCAAAGCCGAAACCGCACTACGAGCCGGACGTGAAGATCTCGCAATGAAAGCTCTGAGCCGGGCCGCAGAGCACGAGAAAAAAGCTCTGGATATGGAACCTCGCTGTCTGGAACAGCGCACCCAAATCGACAGTATCAAACAGGATGTGCGCCGAATTGAAGATGAACTGGCTGAATTTAAACGCAACCGTGATTTCATCATTGCCCAGAGTAAAGCCTCGGAAGTCAAGAAACAGATCTACGAGGCCAAAGCCAAAATTTCGGGAAAACATAATGCCGACGATCTCATGGCGCGGATGCAGGCCAAAGCCGAACGCTCTTCTCATGAAGCTGATGCTGCAGCCGAGATGGCCGCTGATAGCGGTGATAGTCTGGAAAATGAGTTTGCCGGTTTAGGCGAAAGCAGCGCCGACCAGGCGGTCAACGACAAGCTCGCCGCCCTCAAAGCAAAACTCGGCAACTGATCTATAGGATAATTTTAAAAAAGCACAAAATTGGCCTGAGGCTGATTTTGTGCTTTTATTTTGACGCATAAGAGATCAAGAATTTTTATGGAATCGACCACCCCAACACAAGATATCGCCTCGTCTACGGACGCGGCCCAAAAAGCTTTTCAAAAAGCCCAAAATCGCATGAGAGGCGAGATTATCGGCCAGGAAATTTTGGTTGAGCGTCTTTTGATTGCCCTGCTGGCTGATGGTCACCTGTTAGTTGAAGGTGCCCCCGGACTGGCCAAGACCCGAGCCGTAAAAGCCCTGGCAGATTGCATCGAAGGTGATTTTCAACGCCTGCAATTCACCCCCGACCTCCTGCCGGCCGATCTTACCGGAACCGAAATCTACCAGCGCAGCAACGACTCCTTTCGTTTTCAGCCCGGCCCCCTTTTTCACAACATCGTTTTGGCCGACGAGATCAATCGAGCCCCGGCCAAGGTTCAATCCGCCCTTTTAGAAGCGATGTCTGAAAGACAGATCAGTGTTGGTCGTAAAACCCACTATCTGCCCGACCTCTTCATGGTTATGGCGACCCAGAACCCGATCGAACAAGAGGGCACTTACCCGCTGCCGGAAGCCCAGCTTGATCGTTTTCTCATGCAGGTTAACGTCGACTATCCCAACTATGAGAGTGAAAAAAAGATTCTTGAACTAGCCCGGCGTGAAGCTTTAAGTGAATTGGGCGAAAAATCGACTCACTCACCAATTCTCAGCCCCACAACAATCACAAAAGCGCGCCGAACGGTTCTTGATCTACACATGGCCGACCCGCTTAAAGAGTACATCGTCCAACTAATTCTTGCGACCCGCGATCCCAAAGCCTGCGGCGAAAAGATGGGCCGTTGGATTGAATACGGGGCCAGCCCGCGAGCTACCATCGCCCTTGATCGTTGCGCCCGAGCCCACGCCTGGCTGCAAGATCAAGCGTATGTGACGCCGGAGAACATTCAGGCCGTTATCTATGATATCTTGCGCCACCGCCTGATTCTGACATTTGAAGCTGAAGCTGAGGGCATCAATAGTGAAGATGCTATTGCTGAGCTATTACGTCACATCCCGGTACCCTAATATAATATGCGCCTGGCAAAATTTCTCAGAAAACCGCGACCGTCAGCCGTTAACGGGATTACCTGTACGACTGAAGAGCTTCTTGACCTGCGTCACACGGCCCGTTCCCTGATCGGCAAGAGCAGTCAAAAAGCTTACTCGATTATGGCCGGCAGCACGCTCTCCAGGTTTCGCGGACGCGGTATGGATTACGCAGAGTCAAGAATCTATACGCCGGGTGATGATATCCGCAGTATAGATTGGCGGGTTACAGCCCGTACCGGCAAAACCCACACCAAACTTTACGCTGAAGAACGCGACCGACCGGTCATGACCTTAGTCGATTTCAGCCCATCCCTCTATTTCGGCACTAAAGAAGCGTTTAAATCAG
>JAGGWR010000294.1 GCA_021163445.1 Candidatus Tharpella aukensis | reverse complement strand
GGAGTTAGCTGCGGCTTCCAGCGCCATCTCCTGAAGGTCATTACCAAGGATCTCGTTGCCGCCGCCCTGAAACACCCGGCTACCGGTAAAAGCCTCTTCGAGGAGTTCGCGAATTTTCCCTTCGGCGACCTGTTTGGTGGTCTCCATCGCCGCTTTGGCTTCGGTGCCTTCCGGCGTATTGGGGACGCCGCGTTTGTCGAGGGTCGCGCTGGCCGCCTTGCAATCAATTAGGTGATGACGGAGGTCATCGGCCGAGCGCTTCGGAATAAAGAGAAAAACGGTTGCTGATCGGTTTCCGGCCTGACGGGCATCTGCCCGCACCGAATTTTCATCTATACTCCAACCATCACGAACCCAGAGATAGATGCGACTTTCGGCATCGGCAGGCAACTTGGCATCAAAAAGAGGATAAATCTCGCGGGTGACTTTGGCATCGCCCTGGACCAAAGAGAACTTTTTAACTAGCTCGCCAAATTTCTTGCGGATACGGTCGTCGCGCTCGGCTTCGATACGATGTGTTTCATTGGACAGCGCGACTCGTTGACTTAAAAACTCATCGCTCCAGGCGGCACTCTCTTCGGTCTGGATACGGTATTCATCGCCAACCTTCATCAGGAGCTCGCATCTGTCGAGTAACCTTGGAAGTTTGCCGCGCAGCCCACCCGATCCCTGCGACAGATTGTCGACCAAAAGGTCGGCCAGAGTGTCGATGGTGGCGTGGACACCGATTTCGTGGTTACTGCCGGCGAGCTTATTGATGAGAAAAACCAGACCACAAGCCCGGCCCATAAGACACTCATCCTCCGAACCCTGGCTCCAACTCATGGTTTTTTCATGAACTTTACGCGGTAAAATACGCGCCTGCAAAAGCTTGTCGGCAGAATCGAAGTAGAGATAATCGGCCGGGACAACATGGCCCAGTGGTTCGTTCAGATTGGTCTGAATAACTTTGTGAATCATGCTGAGCTGGTTACGAAGCTGACTGTCAGTGCCGGTCTGGTCAAGCACGCGTAGAGTGTTTTCCCAGAAACGACGGCGCACCGGCAAAATCGGATAATCCTGCGGGAAAAAGGGAATGTCATCCTGGCTGTGACCAATAGTAGTACCGGCAAGATGCCGGGAAATCTCTCCCAGGTTAGTTTGCATAACCTGCTCGATGGGAGCTTTTGCTTCGGCTTTTTTTGCCAGAATCACCTGGCGTATAACCACATCCACATCGGCATCGGAGAGCTCCACGCGGACGGTGAAACGCCCCTGCAGGCGGGCAAGATTTGCCGTACCCGTGACCGCGGTTTGCCCCGTGCCGATAAACATGAGCTTTCCGCCAATATTCTTGGTGATCGCTTCAACCATCTCCTGAACCGCGATAGAGCGGTCGGAATTTTCGCCGATAAACTGCTGAACCTCATCAAGGACAATCAGGGTCAACGGAAATTTCCCCTCTTTTGTAAGCGCCAGTCGAATAGATTTAAGCATATCTTCGTTGGCAACATCGTCGACATGAGGATAGAGTTGCGGTAAAATTTCTGCGGCACTCAAGTTTGGCGAAAAAATCTTCGGCTTCACCTCACACAGGGAGTCGTAAAGGCCTTCGGCTACATGAAAGTTATCCAACTCTTCGGCCCAATCAAATCCGTTATGTTCGACAATACTGCGAACCTGCTCATAAATACCTTCACCCTTAAGCCACAAGACAAATCGGGCCACAGGGTACTGCTCCGGGAGACCGACCGATTTGAAAATAACCCTTAAAAGCGCCAGCCTGACGCTGCCGCTTGCGCTAGCTCCCAAAGTGCCGGACGCAGCATGCAGGCCACCGTGGCGCTTGGCTTGAGTGCTGAGTTCTTTAATGTTGTCACGGATATTTTGCGGAAGGTTGGTAATGCCGCGAGCCGTAGCACCGTCCGCGAAAATAGAATCAACCCAAAGGGCACGAAGCATTTTTACCAGGTGAGATTTACCTGAACCATAGAATCCGCTGACCCAGACTGCAGGCTGCTGGGCTTGATCGATATTTTTCAGATAGGTTTCAAGAATATGGCTCAGCCCTTTTTCATACTGCCCATCACAAACGAAGGTTTCAAGTTCATAACGCAGTACGGCCAGAGCCTGGTTGGTGGTTTCGTCATTAACACTCGCCACCCCTTCGTTAACCAGTTTAAAAGTAGCTGGATCTTTCTGGTAAATGTCACGGTTATTTATCATCAAAAACACTCCAAATTGGAATTACTTAGGAGGCTGTCCGAGGATAGGATTTTTTTCTCAGATCGAGGCTTGCGAGAAAAATTACCACAGGTATACATTAAGTATTCCGAGGATAATTTTTTGAGCATAACGCTGAGCTGGGGAAAAAAGACATTCTCGGACAGCCTCCTAATCAGCAGTAATGGGCACAGCCAGATAGTTCCAACCGTCATAGCCATCCAATAGCCTGTAATTGTTATTCTCATAACTGCCGGGGAAAAAGACCAGAAGCCTTCCTTTGACCATCGGTGCAAGCTTATCGACAACCTCTTTAACTTTCAGAAAGCCGAAAAGAGAGCCCACCCCTTTAAGCGCGACTACTGAATTTTGGTCGGTTCTGTTTTTCTCAAGAGAGGCCGCAAAATCATCAGTCACAAAAGTTAGATATTTTGGGAGCAGGGTTGAGAGCAGATGAGGTTTTTGAAAATAGCTCTTAGCGTAGCGCTGGGAAACCAGCCACGCCGCAAAAGTGTCGGTTAAATCAAAGGTTACCCAATCGTGTCCGGTCTGCCGGGTAGCTATTTCAAATTCATCAATCTTAGCCAAGAGCCCACGCTCTTCGTTCTCATTGTAAACACAAAAGATTACCCGTTGCGCGGCGGCAGCGTCATCCCGCCACGGTACGGTAATATACTTACTGTAAGACTGAACCAGGCGCTTAACTCTACTCACTGCAACAGCTCCATCTCTTTCTGATTGATCAGATTCGGAAACAAGACCTCAATAACATCACCAACTCTCTTAAATACGACCCAACCTTTGCGAGACGCCTCCTCGGCAAGTTCTATGGCCTTATCAAAAGGGCAATCAAGAAGTTTAATGTACTCAGAGCGAAAAAGAAATTCACCTCGAGCTCCGGTCAGATAACCCATAAAAAGGGCGTAGGAGATGCTGCCGGACGAAACCGTGACCCTATCTCGAATCTTGCGAACCCGACCGTTAAGATGGCCAGACTGAGTCAAAGAGGAGTTGAGGTTCTGCGCGGTTGACTTCAATGTTGCCGGGCTGAAGCGCCCCGGTTCAAGACCTTCTATGAACTCCTCCATGGTCTCCCGAGATAATCTTGCCCCATTCGGTAGATCTAATACTAACGGTACCGCCGATCGTAAGAGAGTGTCTCGGGCGTAAGCACAGAGCAACGCTAACTGCGGCTGTGCCGCCGGATCTCTACCCCAGAGAAAAAGTAAAACCCGAAATAAAAGAATATCAGGGTCGAGGCCGTAGAGTTCAGTCAGATGGCGAAAGCTAAGAGTGCGAGTTTTACCTGAGCGTTTAGATAGACAGTTTTCATCTTCGACAACCCGCCGATAGTCGCTTTTCTCCGCAATCGGATTGTTAACATAGGCAAGAAGAGTCTGGAGTTCATTGAGCATCATGGTTCGAGCCGTATGGGCACTATTGCGACCAAAATTAAAGCCAAAATTCGTTAGATTATTTTTCATATAACAGGATTTATCACCTTGCCAGGATTCTACAATTTAACTTCAACAATCAGAGTCAACAATAAAAACCCTTTATAATAGTAATATTCACGAATAAAATCCACAAAATTTTTTTCTTGACAATCAAATTCAAGTCCTTTATAAACGAGAGAAGTTAAGATAACCTAACTAAGCTTGAGAGTACCAATTATGAAGAGCAAACTGACATCAACGCAAGCTGCCTATCTGGTAGCCGTATACGAACTTGAAAAAGAGTACCGGATTGCCCGCGTCGGCAGTATTGCCAAAGCTTTAAAAGTCGGTCTCTCTTCCGTCAGCGCCGCTTTGAAAACATTGGCCGATAAAAATTTACTTAACTACTCACCACATAGCTACATCACGTTAACCGGTGAGGGTCTAAACCTGAGCCGGGAACTGACTAAGCGGAAAATCGTCCTTTTCGATTTTCTGCACGATACGTTAGCCTTACCTTCGACCGACGCTGACCGTAACGCCCGCCGCTTAGAACAGGCAATCGATGAGCAGACCTATGATCGTTTACTCGATTTCATCAATTTCATCGACAGCTGTCCTCGAGCCGGAGAAAAGTGGCGCAAGGGGTTTAAAGAACATTGTCACAATCCTTTAGATCCTGAAAATTGTGAGCCGTGCCTGGAAAAAAACCTAGAAAGCTTCTATCAAAACCGGGAAGCGGTAGAGGAGACGACACAAGCAGCTTCTCCGACCACACTGGCGGATCTCCAACCGGGAGAAAAAGGCCGGATTACAGGCCTGAAGGCTGCTAATCGAAGAGTGGCTGAAATGGGCCTTTTAGCGGGCACTATCATAACCATGGGAAAGATCGCCCCCCTCGGTGATCCCTGTGAAATACGGCTGAAAGGTTTCAATCTAAGCCTGCGCAAACAAGAAGCTGCTGCAATCGAGGTGGAACAAGTAGAGAGTTAAGATCTTTGCCAGCGCAGTAAATGAAGCATGGTGTCTACTTAGCAGGTGTCACTTCCACTATAAAACTATAAGCAAGTGTAGACGAACATCGCTTCGCTCTCCATTACCGGGGACAGGCTACCGGATACCCTTGGTTTGCATTATGATTTGACACTACGTTAAGTTCTTGATAACCGGCACTCTCGTTAAACCCAGTCCCCACTTTGCGGTAGAGTGAATAAAAGCAATATCTTTGGTTTCGACCAGGCCAAACTGGAAATCGAGCTGGCCATCGTAACCAATTTTTTTACCCCACCAGTTAGCTATATCTAACTTTATACCATAAAAACCGCTAAATATGAAAAATTATCTTTCAAATAATTCCGCGCCCTTCAACTTAAGGGTTGTTAAGGACGCCGACCGGGATCAATCCCGCTTACCGGTTAGATCGGCAAATGAAGAGTATCAGGTTGCTCTGGCTGGTAATCCCAACTCCGGTAAGTCGACAATCTTCAACCTGTTGACCGGCAGCCGGCAGCGGATCGGCAACTACCCCGGCGTTACCGTTGAAAAAAAAGAGGGAGCCTACAGCTACCGGAAACAAAATTACAAGATTGTCGATCTGCCCGGAACCTACAGCTTGACCGCCGCCGCCAGTGATGAGTTCATCGCCCGACAATTTCTCTTAAATGAAAAACCCGACCTGGTAATCAATATCGTCGACGCCTCGACCCTGGAACGGGGCCTGGTTCTGACCGCTGAGCTGATTGAGATGGATCTTCCTCTGGTGCTGGTTCTCAATATGATCGATGTAGCCGAGGAGCAAGGGCTGACAATTGATACACAAAATCTCGAAAAACTACTCTCGATACCGGTTATCACAACCATCGGCCGCCGGGGACTCGGCAAGGATAAACTGCTTACGGCAATTGCAGCAAACAGTAAGAACGTCGCAACTGATTATTGTCGTCCTGGTTACAACCACCATCTCGAACTTGAGATTGAAAATCTTGTTGCTCTCTTTCAGGCACCGCTACCCCAGAATTTACCTCCGCGCTGGCTGGCGGTAAAACTCCTTGAGGATGACCCCAGGGCAATTGAGATGGTCGAAGAATCCTGTATTTCCGGAAACCGCATCGCCAATACTGCACGCCGGGCTCAGCAGCGACTGGCAAAAGCCTTAAACCGCGATCCGGCTCTGGCCGTAATCGAAGAACGCTACGGTTTCAGCAGCAGCCTCTGCCGCCAGGTCGTCACCACCTCAATCAGCAAACGGGTTTTACTTTCGGAAAAGATTGATCTGGTCATGACTAATCGACTGCTCGGCTTACCCATCTTTTTTTTGCTCATGTACCTGATCTTTTACCTGACTTTTAGTTGCGGGGCCGGGCCAGCGGAGTGGATAAGCCACGGAATCGGCAAGCTTGGCTTAAGCGTCAGCCGAACTTTTAGCGACGGGCCGCTGCGCTCTTTACTGATTAACGGTATTCTCGCCGGAGTCGGCAATGTTGTTACATTTATGCCCAATATTTTTCTCCTCTTTTTTGCCTTGGCTCTGCTCGAAGATAGCGGCTATATGGCGCGTGTCGCCTTTCTCATGGATCGGGTCATGAAAACTTTTAATTTAAGCGGAAAAAGTTTTATCCCGATGATGATCGGCCTGGGCTGCTCGGTGCCCGCCATCATGGCCACCCGCACCCTGGAAAACGAGGCAGATCACCTGACCACGATCATGGTTTTACCACTGATGAGTTGCAGTGCCCGGCTCCCGATCTACACTTTGATTATTCCGGCTTTTTTTGCCCCTAATCTGCAAGCCCCGATTCTTATGGGCATCTACCTGACGGGATTTTGCCTGATGATGTTGACGGCCCGTTTTCTCCGCCGCCACCTCATGCCCGAAGGCGGCTCACCCTTAATTATGGAGTTACCGCCCTATCGCCTGCCGACCCTGCAGGGCCTTTTTATCCACATGTGGGAGAGAGGACGACTCTACCTGAAAAAAGCGGGCCTAATAATCTTTACACTTTCAATTATTTTTTGGGCTTTGACCAGCTATCCCAAGGCCCCGGTCGGCGAACTCGCCCAACTCCCGAATCCGGCCGAACGCCGTGAAGCGGCGATCTCATACAGCGCTGCGGGCCGCCTCGGACATGCGTTAGAACCGCTGCTCAAACCTTTGGGATTCGACTGGCGTATCGGCACCGCCCTGATCGGAGCCTGCGCCGCCAAAGAGATGTTTGTCGCCCAGATGGGCATCGTTTTCACAGATTCAACCAGCCCAGATGACGCAGGTGCAACTTTAGGAGAAACCCTGCGCCGCCACTACGGCCCTCTTACCGGTTTGTGCATCATCTTGTTTAATTTAATCAGCCTGCCTTGCCTGGCAACCTTGGCGGCAACCCGCCAGGAGACCAATTCATGGCGCTGGCCGATATTACAATTTGTCAGCCTCACCTTGCTAGCCTGGCTGATCACCTTTTTCGTCTATCAAACCGGCCGCATGCTCAGCACGTTGTTTGGCGGAGCATGACCGGAGACAAATTTTAACGTCATGTCCAGCTTACCCCTAACCTGACATCTATGGAGGATCAAATGGAACTTATTATCATCGGAATCATCGTCAGCCTTGCCGTATTCTCGCTCGGCCGCCATTTTTATAACTCATTCCACCAGTCAGCTGACAACGGTAACGGTGGCTGCAGTGGCTGTGGCTGTGGCTGTGGCTGTGGCGGTGCCTGCGGCGGCAACAGTCGTGATAGCCATAAATCAAATGACGAAACAAAACCTGACGATGAGACTTCGACTCCTAAGCCGGCTGAAATGAGCATAGCAATTTTAAACTAATTTTTTTTGCCCTTAGAGTTAGGAATACTTAATATATTACAACCACTAAAATAAACTGAAGTTGAATACATGAACCATGTTCCGGATATGGCCGGTAACCGGTTTGCAGTAGAAGCCCAGGTTGAAGCCCCGCAAGACTCTTTTGTTACGTTGGGTATAAAAGCCGACGCCAACGGCACATTCACATTCGCGATGCCGAAAGCGGGCTGGTGGGGTTTTTGCGCTTTAGGTGTCGGCCCGGAGACCAAGCATCAGGGCAAAGAGCTCTCACAAGATGCCGTAATCTGGGTTAAAGCCGTTGACAATGATAAGGTTCGTCTGTCCGGTCGCCAACATAAATAGTTAATCAAACAACAAGGAAAGAACTTCATGAGACAATATATAATTCTACCACTACTTATAATCAGCCTGCTTTTTTTTGCGCTCCCGGCTTTCGCTGACGATATGCAAAGCATGCGGCAGCAGATTGATCTCTTGAAGCAACAGCTCAATGACCTGCAGAAACAGTTAAGCGGTCAGCGTCAGGATATCCAATCAAATGTCCAGCACATAAGCGGCCATAAAAGAGATCTTGAGCGAAACCGCACACACCTGCAAAAACAGGAAAAACAACTCGAGGAGAACCGTGATGACCAGGAAAAGCTCGCCCATCTCAGCGAAGGTCTGAAACTGCTGAACGATCATGTCACAATCAGCGGCCTGGTCGAAGTTGAGGCCGGTTACAGTAAAGACTTTGACGATAACGACGCCAGCGATATTACGCTGGCGACTGTGGAATTAGGAATTGAAATCGATCTCCACAAATATGTCAAGGCCAGTATTCTGTTTCTCTGGGAGGAGGATGACACCGAACCGGTTGATCTTGATGAAGGTTATATCTATCTCGGCAACACCGAACATTTTCCCCTCTATCTCCAGGTCGGAAAGCTTTATGTATCGTTTGGCAATTTCGAGAGTAATATGATCTCCGACCCCTTAACCCTGGAGTTGGGTGAAACCCGGGAGAGCTCAGCTGTTTTAGGCTTGGAGTTTGAAGGTCTCTACGCCGGAGCCTATGCTTTTAACGGCGACATTGATAAACGCGGCGATGATGACGAGATCAAATGCTATGGTTTTAATACAGGTTACGCCTTTGAAAACGACACATTAGGCCTTGATATCGGCATGGACTGGATCAACAGTATTGCCGATTCCGATACTCTGGGCGATGCTCTGCCGGGGAAAATCAAGAGTTACGTCAGCGGCTTCACAGCCCACGCCAATTTTTCCTGGCAAGGCTTTAATCTGATCGGTGAATATCTTGGGGCAACAGATGACTTTAAGGCGGACGAACTTGAATTTAAGGGCAAAGGCGCCCAACCGGAAGCCTGGAATATCGAAGTGGGTTATATTTTTGAGATCGCCGGCCATGAAACCGTTATCGCCATGGCCTATCAGGGCAGCGATGAAGCCCTGGCCCTCGAACTACCCGAAGAGCGCTTTCTCGGCACCGTCGGCATCGGCCTGATTGACGGACTTTCGTTGGCTTTAGAATACGCTCACGATGAAGATTATGACAAGAAGGATGGCGGCACCGGCGACAATGCCGATACGGTTACATTGCAGATGGCTCTGGAATTTTAAATAAAAAAAGGTCAAGGAGGGGGGTAACCCTCCTTGACCTTTTAAAACCAACTTTTTTTACTCTAACCTGGGGATTAACCCTCGGAGATAGCATCACTCGGGCAAACTTCCATACAGGAACCGCAGTCAATACATGCGTCGGTTATCGTGTAGAATTCATCGCCTTCAGTAATTGCATCTTCGGGACACTCTTCCAGACAGGTACCACAAGCCGTACACAGTTCGGGATCAATTTTGTACATGTTATTCACCTCTTTAAAAAATTGTTAAAAAGATCTGTTTTTCTGTAACCTTGATTTACCATATAGCACCAAAGTTTCAGATCGTCAAGATTTTATCAATCAAAACAATAATTTATACAAAGTCTCAAGTTGACGCGAAAGGCCTTGAAATGAATAAGGAAATTGCCACAGGACACCTTGCCGCCTATCTCAAAAACCATAAAAAAAATATCAGTCACGAACGTTTCATCATCCTCGACACGATTTTCAACCAGACAAACAGGTCGAACAGATCTACGGCATCTGTTCCGAATGCCGACAATAATTGAGGCTTAAAAATAAATCATGCTCAAACCCATCGAAGTCATCAACCTGCAACATCGTTACGGGCGGAAAGTTATTTACGAAGAGTTAAGTTTTTCCCTCGCGCCGGGAAAAATCTATGGCCTATTGGGCAAGAATGGCGTCGGAAAAACTACGTTGATCAAAATCCTAATGGGTTTTTTACGGCCCAGTGCCGGGCGCTGCCGGAGATGGCACAAGAGCGCCTGCGGCTCTCGCTCCATTTGCCGGTTTCTCCCCACCGCTTAATCATCGGACACGTTTTAATCGGCCTAAGCGCCGTGACCCTGATAATTATCCTGGATCTAGCCCTTCTGGCCTGGATTACAGCCGCATATTTTCCCGCTGAAGCCGTATCAAGCGCTCTATTAACGGCTCTACCTTGGGGCTTTGCCGGTTTGGCGGCTTACCTGGGTATCACCCTCGCCCTGCTCGAACCGAGCTCCAGACTAAAACTATTCAATTTAGCCATCGCCGCAGGAATTGTTGCCCTTTTTCTCTATCCCGCCGATCCGGGAGCTTATCGCTATAGCCTGCCGCCTCTCGGATTGTTGATTCTTTTCATGGTTCCGGCCGTGCTCTTGCCCGCCTATCGTTTTCGCTTCAGGAGGGTTATCTAATGAGAACTCTGTCAACTACAGCACTAACTCTTTTGACCATCTTGATCATGGCCCTCTATCTGCCCATGCTCTATGAAAAATTACTCGTCGAAGAGGTCAAAAAAACCCACTTCTTCTACAGTCCTGTAAGTCATCGCTTTGTTTACACGGAAAAAATTGTTGGAGAGATCCCCAAAGAATCCCTGGCTACCGCCGAAGACCACCACGCCGACAAGGCCTACCGTGACCAAGATGGCAAATGGTTCACCAGGGTCGCCTACGAAAAACAGCTGCCCTTTATTTACTATAAGAATATGGAACTCTGGGGGTTATTACCGCTTAAACTGGACGGAGTAGAACTAAACAAAAAGACAATTAAAGAAAACCGTCAGGTCATGGAACTGAAACCCGGAAATATCAGCGATCGCAAGCCGCAAGTACCTTTGTGGCCGTTACTTGAATCAAACCCTAAACAGACGCGACTGGTCTTTCCAGAGGATCGTTTTCGGATCACGAATCAGGCCCTACAATTTATCAACGTCGACACCAACACCGTGGAAAAAGAGCTCTCGGAACTTTTCACTTATGCCCTGAAAGCTGAAGGCTTTGTTTTTCCGGCGCGTTCGGTAAACGGCAAAGTTACAAAGCCCTCTTTCCCTTCAGTCTGCATTTGCAAGAGAGAAGTGGCGGCCACCTGAAACTGTCGTTGCAAAGCGGCGGTTTCAAGGCCCTCATCGGCATAATCGGAAGTTTAGCCTGCTTTACAATATGGTGCCTGATCCGCAGACGGCGACTACCGAAACTCGGCCCGGCCGCCCTCATCGCCTTGACCGGTATCTATGGCTTAATCGCTATCAACATGCTCGGTCTTGAGGATTCGTAGGAGGCCTTCCGAGATGGGTACTTTTTACTTTCACAACATCGCCATAGTTAAAAAGAGCAGGCCCAAAGCCGTAATCGCCATACCGGAAACAACTCCAAAAACCTTTTCGACGGTTGCAATCCGCTTCTCGGAAACACTTCTCAAGGAAAGCCCTCTTCCAAAAACGACAGAGACCACAACCAACGAAATTGTCGTTGCCATCCCCAGGGAGATAAAAACCGCCAACCATAGACCCAGGCCCAGCATATTGAGTGAAAGGCAGAACAGCAATACCATTATTACACCCGGACAGGGAACCACGCCAACCGTCACCGCACAGAGAATCAACGCCAACTTTGATTCTTTAGTATATTTGGCCGGGGCTCGGGCAGCTCCTGAATCAGCTTCGAGCCTGGGTTCAGATTTAGATTTAGATTTAGATAACAGTGAATAACTGCTTTTTACAAAGATACCGAAGCCCAAAAGTGCGATCAGGCTGTAACTAACGGTCTGGGTTATGTGGGAAACTGTACCCAACGACCCACTTATACCCCCTTCAAGAAAATAGTAAATTCCGAGAACACAAATTATCCCTGAAAAACCGTGACAAAAGGCAATCATACTGCCAAATAGTAACCCGCTGCCAAGAGACGCTTTTCGAGAAGATATAAAGGAGATCGCCACCGCTTTACCATGGCCGGGCCCGGCGGCGTGAAGCGCACCATAGATGAACGCGATCAGCAACAAGGTCAACCAGGGAGCGAGGCTCTCGGTTGTTTTAACCCGCCTGACCAGAACCGTCATTTTTTCTTTGAGTTGCAGCTGGCAAAATGTAATTTTAGTTAAAAATGAACTTTGTGGGGCTGACGATTGCGGAACTGGCTGAAAATTTTTGGAGGCACTTTGTGGGGAACTTTTGGGGGAAAGAAAAGGGTTTTGGGCTTCGACAACTACCGAGCCACAAAGCAGAGGGAAAAGAATCAGCAAAAAAAACAATAATCTAGCCATTTTTTCGCCTGAATTTCAAAATAATCTCCTCAGGACAGACCTGGCCGAAATAGTAAGCTTCAGCTTTATTCTTTTCAATTGTGTGCTCAACTTCATAAGCGTGTCGGTTCGCAAACGTAACCGGATTTTTTTCGAGAAAAACACTGCTGTAAAAAGTAGCGTCATAAATGGATAACTTGACTTCTTTAGAGCTCTCTTCAGCTTGAACATGGCAAGGGACAAAGAACCGGTAAACCATTTTACCTTCGGTTATTTCTACTGAAAAATCTTTCACATATTTCACTTTAAATGGTTTACCATCAATTTTTATGTGCATGAAATAGTTAAATTTATGCAGATTTTTAAAAGCCCCATTTTTGAGACTTTCAATCTCTGCGGGTTCAAACCGCCGGTTACGGTTTTTATCAAAGTCAAGAATCATCATACTGCTGAACATCTCATCAAAAACCCAATTAACCTGCACCCCGGCCAGACCTTTTTCGTCAAAAACAACTTTAACCGTGCTGTAGAGAAAAACGTGGGGATGAGACCATGAAGTGAAGGCGGGAATCGATAAAATCAAAACCTGGAGCCCGACAAGAAAAATCTTTCTATACGACATAACTATTAACCACAGCAAAATCTGTGTTAATTTGCGTTCATCTGTGGTTAAAAAAGCGGAACCACAAATAGACACAAATTAACTCAAATAAAAGCGTTCTCGTTAGTTCAGGCCATGCAGAGTCAGAAGGTTATTCGAGAACAACCAAGTAGCAGGCGAATGGCTTACTCTATTTCACTTGGAACCGATTGTCAAGCCGACACCTTCCGTCCGAATCTGCTTGACAAGGAGCTATAAAATAGAATAGATATTTGATTAATTCAAAGATATATTTGTTCAGGTGCTCATCATTGAGCCTAACAGGGAACCCCGTGAAATTCGGGGACGAGCCCGTCGCTGTAACCAGGGACGAAAACCGCAAAAAACCACTGATTGCTAAAGCATGGCGTCAACCTTGAGCCAGCGAAATTGGGAAGGTGCGGTGAGTAGATAGATCTGGAAGTCAGAAGACCTGCCTGAAACAATAGAGCCGCCTCTCGTGGACAATAGAGTCGGGCTTAACTGCGCCTTAGTGGATAAAAAAGGGAAATCCCCGGGCCGAAACCTATGTTTCGGTTCGGGGATTTTTTTGTTTGGACAACAACTCAAATCGACGTCAAAACACCTTTAACCTTTAACCGACTGGAGGAAAACATGAAAGAGGGATACATCATCTACGTAATTGGCGAAGAGACCCCGAATGAATCTGAATTGGAAGCGCTGATCAAGGAAAACCACCTCGATCTCTTTGAGTATCGACTCTGCGGTAATAAACCACTTCCCGGTATCTATCACGCCTATCAAGAATTGCAGCAAAGGCGGGTGAGCGCAGTCAGCTGCCTTTCGGTACACTATGACCAAAAGGCCGGAAATTATGTTTTTTTGGATCAGAGCATGAGTCTTGATGGCTTTGCCGATCTCAACGTGCTCTGCTCAGCCCAGGAGTTAGCCTGCTGACGGCTAAAAAACGTAACTATTCGGCTAACCCATAAATTCCAGGTGCGCAATCCCGATTTCCTTCGGAAAATCCGGATTGTGTCCCCGGCCACCCAAAAAACTTTTTATTTCACCACGAAGAATACGAAGCCCACGAAGGTTTTCATCGCGCTCTTCGTATTCTTCGTGGTGATTATGTTTTTTTCGGTTCAACCTATTTGATTTCGGCTTTACCAGGTTAGGTTTGTAGTTAGGCAAAAAGATTTAGATTGATAGTTACAATCCTATTGTCAAGGATAAAGATTTGCCCCCTCATCCTTTAGTGACTGATTTCAGCCATTTTACGCGGCGGCTGAGGTCTTCCAAACAACTTTCATCCTCTATCGGAGTATCGGGAAAGCGTTCGAAAACAGACTGGGCAAAAAATCCCGGGCCTTTTTCAATTGGTTGTTCGGCATCCGGATCGGCGAAAATCGGGACGTTGGCAACACCACAGGATGGAGATTTACGTTTCAGAAGAAAACCATCAACCCGATCGAGTGAATCGAGAAAATTATGAGAAAAAGTCTCCATCTGCTCAGTCAGGTCAGCCCCGGTAGCCGGTTGCACCAAGACCAGACCACTATCTTTTTGCACCATAATGATCGGATGGCGCGGCACGCCGAGACCAATTTCGCATTCGGGACAAACAGTTATAAATTCTACAGACTTGCCCAAATCCTTGACCAAGCTATTTTCAATCGTTGCTCCATTCCAGCGACAGACGGCAAAGCCCAAACAACGACTGACAACGATTATCGGTTTGCAGGTCACTTTAACTCCATCCTCTTATGTACTGTCCGGTTAACAACTTGTTATGCAAAAGAATCTAGGAGGCTGTCCGAGAACGTCTTTTTTCCCCCGCTCAGCGTTATTTTTTGAAAATAATGCTCGGAATACTAGGTGTATACCTGCGCTTATTGTCAAAAAATGCCTTGATCTGAGAAAAAAATC
>JAGGWR010000297.1 GCA_021163445.1 Candidatus Tharpella aukensis | reverse complement strand
TGATTCCGCGCAATGTCCGCTTAAGCGAGTCTCCCAGTCATGGTCTTCCGATTGCTCTTTACGATGTTACCTCAAAAGGGGCGCAAGCCTACTTTCACCTGGCCGAGGAGTTTATCGCCCGGCAGAAATAATTGATAGAGGTTTTTATGGATATTCCAGCTAAAAAAGGGGCTCTGCTCAAGCACGGCCTGGGTCGGGGGTTGGGGGCCTTACTTCCGGATGCGGTGAGCCCGGAAAAAGGGCCGCTGCGGCAATGCCGGATTAGTCTGATCGAGCCTGACGCCAAACAGCCACGGCGAAGATTTGTCGATGAAAACCTTGAGGAGTTAGCTCAATCAATAAAAGAGCATGGAGTAATCCAGCCTCTTTTAGTGAGAGCCGCAGAAAAAGCGGGCCACTACACCTTGATTGCCGGTGAGAGACGCTTAAGGGCTGCCGGCAAAGCTGGTTTAGCTGAAGTTCCGGTGATTGTTATGGCTCTGGATGAAGTCCAGGGCCTGCAGGTTTCCTTGATTGAAAATCTGCAGCGCGAAGATCTAAACCCGCTCGAAGAGGCCCAGGGTTATTATCGCCTGGCCCATGAATTTTCTCTGACCCACACTGAGATTGCCAAGTTTTTGAGTAAAAGTAGGACGACAATCAGTAATATGCTGCGTCTGCTCAATCTGCCGGAAAAAGCTCAACTCTGCTTAGCTGAAGAGCAGCTGACGATGGGCCATGGCCGGGCCCTTCTCGCCTTGCCCGAGGGTGAGCTGCAAGATAGAGCTCTGAGCGAGACGTTAGAGAAAAAACTCTCGGTTCGCGAGCTTGAAAAACTGGTGCGGAAACTAAAGAAGGAAGAAGCGGAGACTGCTCCGGTTGAAGAATCATCGGAACTAAAAGAGAAAAAAGAGTTACAATTCAAAGAAGATCAATCCATATCACAACGCCTGCAGAAAACCTTCACCACCGGTATCCGGATTCGTCGCCAGAGCGGCGGCCGCGGCCGGATTGAACTTGATTTCAAATCAAGCGAAGAGTTTGAAAGGTTATTGGGATTGTTGGAATCTGAACGAGCCTGATAAAGTAATCCGGCCTTCACCTGTACACCATATGCCTCTCGCCAAGAAGCAAAGCTACAAAGAGTTCAAAATATCAAGTTTTCTTATAATTTTTCTTGGCGCCTTGGCGTCTTGAGTGAGCAACGCGAACGGGCGAGAGACTAAAACTTTTCGTAATTATTCGGCATTGCAATTATGCCACATTTTCAGATCTTGACGGGCGCGTTCGACGTAGGCCAGGATGCGCTCTCTTTTGCGGCGCTTTTTGCCTTCTAAGGGGGGTATCAGGCCGAAGTTGATATTCATGGGCTGGAAGTTGGGGCTGTGGTCGTTGCTGATGTGACTGCTCAAGGCTCCTAAAGCCGTGGTTTTCGGAAAAGTGAAAAGCTCCTGGTTGTTGACCAAGGCGGCAACCTGGAGGCCGACAATGAGGCCGGAAGCGGTTGATTCAGGGTAGCCCTCGACGCCGCTGATCTGACCGGCAAAGAAGATACGGCTCTCTTTTTGGTGCTGAAAAAAGGGGTTTAAGATACGTGGTGCATCGATAAATGTATTGCGATGCATCGTGCCAAAACGTAAAATTTCAGCTTTTTCCAAGCCTGGAATCAGATGGATGATCTTTTCTTGCCAGGGAAAAGTTAAGCGAGTCTGAAAGCCGACCAGATTAAACATGGTTTGCTCTTGGTTCTCGCTCCGCAACTGAACCGTGGCATAGGCTTCCCGGTCGGTTCTCGGGTCTTTCAGTCCTTTTGGTTTCAGAGGGCCAAATGCCAGAGTCAGAGGCCCGCGCGCTACCATCGCTTCGATCGGCATACAGCCTTCAAAGACTTTTTCATCTTCAAAATTACGACTTCTGACCAGATCCCCTTCAGCTATTTTTTCAATAAACTTTAAGTATTGGCTCTCATCCAGGGGGCAGTTGATATAATCCCCCTCCTCCCCCGCATCAGCGTAACGGTTGGCGCGAAAGGCGATTTTGTAATTAATACTATCGGCTGCGACAATCGGAGCTGTGGCGTCGTAAAAATAGAGCCGTTTCCCGACTAAAGGTTCCAGAGCCGTAGCCAGGGCTTCAGAAGTTAAGGGGCCGCTGGCCACAATGACAATGCCTTCTTCTGGTAATGCCGTAACTTCCTGGCGGATTATCGTAATCAGGGGATGGGCTTCGATTTTTTCGGTAATCTCGTGGGCAAAAGCCTGACGGTCGACGGCCAGGGCATTACCGGCCGCAACTTTAGTCTTTTCCGCCGCCGTCATAATCAACGAACCTAAAGTCCGCATCTCCTCTTTGAGAAGACCGCCAGCATTAGTCGGCAAGTTGGCTCTCAGCGAGTTCGAGCAGACAAGTTCAGCCAGGTCGGGATTAGAGTGGGCCGGTGAGAAGCGCTCGGGCTTCATCTCATATAAGGTGACCGGAATTTGCCGCTCTGCCAACTGCCAGGCCGCTTCACAACCGGCCAACCCAGCCCCGATGATAGATATTTTAGTCATATTGAATAATATTAACTTTTACTCAGGTACCGTTTTCAAACTGTCACGATGCGGGGACATACCTCCAGGCCGGGCTTCAACCCGTGACGAGCTGAGCTGTGTCCCCTGTAGATGAGGGCGAAGCGATGTTCGCCGCTATCCTCTGTAACTTGACTTCTGAATTCTTGGTACCTGAAGTTTGGATTAACAATTTTAAAACATGGTCAAAGCGACCAAGGTCTGTCGTAAATAACCGCTGACATCAAAATCTTTATAAAACGGGTCATTGGCCGCAAATTCATCCAAAGTAACACAAATATCGTCAAGCGCTTTCTCTTGGTCAATTTCCAGTTTTTCAAGATACCAGGAGAGGCGCTCGCCAAGTTGGTAAAGAACCAGGGTGCGAACCGTCTCTTGCGCTTTACCGGGATGGAGAAGAAAAAAGGCGCTCTGGTCATGAATCAGGATGCGGCGGGCGATGTGACGCAGATAATCAATCTTTTCTGCGTACTCAGACCCGGTAGCCGGGGGTTTAAGAATGAACTTTTTATAGTGCTCATACTCCCCTTCTCGATCAAGTAATGCTGCAATATGCGCCGCTTCATAATCGAGAAAACGTTCCTCAATCTCTTCGGTTTCATAAACGAAGATAGGAACAAGTATGATCTCTTCATCTCCGAATGCGGCCGGAATTGTTGCCATCCCGCCTTGCGGGTGGACAATCCGGCTGCCCTCTTTAAGTTTGACTGTAATAATCGGCAGACCCTCGTTCCCTTTGATCCGAATCATTAACTCGACCGGGCTTTTAAGATGATCTTCGATCAGGGTTTGCAAGTCCTTTAAACTTTCCTGATTTTGAGAACAGGAAGTTAAAAATTGTAAATAGAAATCACGCTTCATAATAACTTTTTTTACTTTGATTCCAAAGCCTTAACCAAGGCTCGGATCATCAGGTTGTAAGGGGTTTCGATATCAGCCTGACGGCCATATTCGACAATCTTGCCGTTAATAAAATCGACTTCCGTGCGCCGTTTCATCTCGATATCAACCAGCATTGAGGGTTTGTGGTCACCGGCATTTTTCATGTAGTTGATAGCATAAGGGTAATAACCCCAGCCTAAAGAGATCTCATTGGCGCGGGCTACTAGTACACTCTCTTTGACCAAATTGTCAACTATTTGAAAGACGATCGGGTCGCGGATCACTTCAGCCATTGTCAGACCAGTAACCGCGCAGACCGGATTCATGCAGGCATTCATGATCGACTTGCGCCAGACCATATCCACAATCGATTCAGTCCGTTCGGTCGGCAGTCCACTTTTGGTCAGCGCTTCGGCAATTGCCAGGGCCGCTTCTTTGCCGGCTGGTTCGAGCTCTTGCAGAAGATGTGGAGGATGGTGAAAGGCGAGATGAACATGGCCGGGTTTGACCAAGCCGCAGCCGTAGTTGACAATTGCCCGGAGAACATTATCCCGGCCCAGATTTTCAGCCAGGATCAACTCCGTGTCGATTCCGTTCTGCCAGCTGACAACATACATATCTTTGTGGAAAAAATTTTCGATGGACGAAGCGATCAGGTGTAAAACCGTAGCTTTGACGGTTATAATAATGACATCGGGGGGGTCGGAGGCGAGATCATCGATATTTGTAATCGCCCGGCTCACCTTCTGTTCGAGCTCTTCGGTACCGTCAATTTTGATTCCGGGCTCAATTGCCGCATTGACTAAATCCGGCATAATGTCGCAAAGTGTGACTTCATAACCTCCACGGGCCAGGTAGGCGGCGACAATACAACCGACGGGGCCGGCACCGATAACGGCAAATTTTTTAAACTCTTTTTTCTGAGTCATTTTATTTTCCTCATTCTCTAGACCGGGATTATCCGGTGTTGATTGGGGTTGTTTTAAACCGTTTCCTAATTGTTTGTTTTAATCGACATTTTCAAGCATGCCGAAGGTTTCAGCTGACAACAGGGTGCAGTTGTTTTCTTTCAAGATTTCAATCGCTTTGTCCATATCGGAAAAACAGAAGATCATGACCGCTTGTTTTTGGTCAAGGCCGCTGAAAGCATACATATAGCGGACACTGATATTCTGCTTTTTCAATGGTTCCAAAATCTCGGCCAGACTGCCGGCTTCGTCTTTAATTTCGACCGCGACAACATCGTCGATGCGGGCCGGAAATTGTTTTCCCATCAGGATTTGCCGGGTTTTGGTGATATCTGAGACCAACAGTCTCAAAACTCCGAAATCGACCGCTTCATTTAAGGTTAAAGCGTGTAGATTGATGCCGGCATCACCTAAGGCCCGGGTTGTTTCATAGAGTCGACCGGGCGAGTTTTCAAGAAAAATCGAGACCTGTTTTAATTTCATTTGTATTCTCCTTATGCTTCTTGTTAACGGGTTATCTTACAAAGTACTTCAAGTATGATGCCAGCCCGATCTGGTGCGGTTTAGGGCTAAGTAAGGTTTTTTTTCGGCGTGTAGCAGCCCCCGGTCATGAAAATTAACCACTATGAGTGAAATTTGATATTGATATTCACTTACTGTATAATGATCTATTGCAGAAAAAGAGTTTTAAATCAATGAATAGTTATAATCATATTTTTTTAAGGAGTATTTTTTGTCTAATAACGTGATAACCGGTGATGGCAGCCAGACGCTCTTTTGTGAAAGTGTTGGTGAGCATTATCATTCGACCAAAGACGGGGCTTTCAGTGAAGCACTTTACAAGCATGTTCTGCCGGCTTGGAACTATCGGATTGAGGGGCGCAAAGAGATCACCGTTCTTGATATCTGTTTTGGGCTTGGCTATAATACTTTTGCTCTGATCTGGTATCTCTCCCGGCAAAAATATTGTGGGCATTTGCGGGTCGTTTCACCTGAACATGATAGGGCTTTGCTTTCCAGTTTGATCGATTTCTCTTTTCCCGATGAATTTTGCGAGTTTGCTCCGATTATCAAGGCTGTTGCCGAAAATTGTCGCTACGAGAGTTCGGATCTCTTAATCGAGATTTTTACAGTTGATGCTAGGAGTTGGCTCGCTCAATTTGCGGGCCCGGTCGATATTGTCTTTCATGATCCGTTTAGCCATGTCCGCAATCCTCAACTCTGGACTCGTGAATATTTTGCCCAATTAAAACGGGTCGGAGCTTCTGATCTTTTGTTGACCACCTACTCTACGGCCACAGCCGTACGGATGGGTCTTTTCGAGAATGGCTTTCATGTCTATGAGAATCGTCCGGAAGCTTTGGTGCGTAGTGCCACGCTGGCCTCTCTGGCTCCTCTGCCATTAGCTGAAATTGATATGCAGCTTAAGCAGCAACGAAATCCTGCCGCCGCCAGTTTACGTGATAGTTGAGCTGAGATAACATTTTACACTTGACCTATTTTTACTAATAGGAGTAAGTCTAAATGTGTTTGGCCAGGTTAAGTTTTGGTGATCTATGGTAAGCTGCTAGGAGGATTGCAATGCGTACGATCAACGATCGAGAAGAGTATCTGCTTAGAGCCGTTCATGCTTTTGAGAGAAAATTAATTGTCATTTCTCCTGATTTTGAGATTCTGGCAGTTAATGATCATGGTCTTAGTCATCCTGAAATTAAAATCACTAAACGTTTTTGTTACGAGCAGTTCCGTAACAGTGACCGGCCTTGCGATTTGTGTCCGGTGGTTGGATCATTGCAGAGCGGCGTGCCGACATATCTCGGTAAGCATGATTGGGATGAGAAAAAGATGGCTTGTATTTTCAGTTATCCCCTTTTCTTGGATGGTAAGATTGATTCTTTAGTGGTGGTTGATTTTGATCTTTCGGTACTGGTCTGGCTGGAAGAGAGAATGAATCAGTCGAGTGCTTTTTTGCATAATCTTCTCTTAAGTTCGGTCGATGGTGTGGTGGCGGCTGATAAGAGTGGAAAACTTATTGTTTTCAATAATGCGGTCGGTGAAATTCTAGGTTACAACATCAAAGAGGCTTTTGAAACCCTGAATGTTGCCGATATCTATGTCAGGGAAGATGAAGCTCGAGATGTGATGAGGAGGTTGCGAAGCCATAAATATGGGGGAAAGGGCAAGCTCAAATCCCATTATCTTGATTTGAAAGGCAAGGATTCGCAGCCGGTTCCGGTGCGTCTGAATGCCTCAATTGTTTATAAGGATGACCGTGAGGTTGCGACTATCGGATATTTTCGCGACCTGCGTGAGACTCTCCAGATGGAGCGGGAACTGGAAAAAACCCAGCTTCAGCTACTCCAGTCCGAGAAGATGGCATCGCTGGGCAAGCTTGCGGCAGGAGTTGCTCATCAGTTAAATAATCCTTTGGGGGGAATCATTCTTTTCACTAAATTGGTAATGGAAGAGAATGAGCTTGCCGATAATGTCAAGGAAGATTTAAATCGGGTTTTGCGCGATGCTGAAAGATGTCGTGATACAGTCAAGGAGTTGCTGGAATTTTCTCGACAGACCCGTCAGTTTATGCAGCCTTGTGACATTAATCAGGTGATTGAGCGAACCCTTTTCCTGCTTGAGAGTCAACCGATTTTTCATAATATAGAGATAAAAAAACATCTGGCCGAGGGATTGCCTTTAGTGGATGCCGACGTTCAACAGCTTAATCACCTTTTGATGAATTTGATTCTCAATGCGGTTGATGCCATGAATGTTGCAGGGACGGCTGAGAGTGAAGGTACTTTGACGGTAAGAACCAGTCTGCCGGCCCTGGGAGAGCCTATTTATTATAGCGATCAAGAAAACAGTGATGAGGTCAAGGTTATGGAATATCCATGTTGTTGTATGCCTTCGCATGGAGACCGGGTATGTATTGAGATTTCCGATACCGGAACCGGGATTCCAGAGGACATTCTGCCCCACATTTTTGATCATTTTTATACGACCAAAGAGGAGGGCCATGGCACCGGGCTGGGCTTGAGTATGGTTTATGGTATCGTTGAAAATCACGGGGGAAACATTTTTGCCCGAAGTCAGCCGGGAAAAGGGACAGCTTTTATTGTCACCTTGCCCTTAGCAAAAATTTGTGACGAAGGAGAGCAAAGTGAAAAAGAGTGAGAAATCTTTACACATTCTGGTAGTTGATGATGAACAGGGCATTCGTGAGGGAGCCGAGCGTATTTTGCTGCGCATGGGGTTTACGGTTTCGACCGCCTCTCGTGGGGCTGCGGGCTTAGAGATTATCTATGCTGAAACTGTGCATATTGTTTTTCTTGACCTCAAGATGCCAGGGATGGGCGGGATGGAGGTTTTGGCCCGGATTAAAGAATTTAATGAAAAAATTATGGTTATTGTGGTGACCGGTTTTGCTACAATTGAAACAGCGATTGAGGCGATGAAAAAAGGGGCCTATGATTTTATTCCCAAGCCTTTTGAGCCTGATAGTTTGCGGATGGTCGTACGCCGGGCTCAGGAACGCATGGAGCTCTCTCTTGAGGCCGAGTGGTTGGAAAAAGAGCGTAATCGCACCCTTTTAGATCTCGACAATGAAAAAAGCCGAACTCGAACCATCATTGAGTCCCTGCCTAATGGAGTGGTTGTTACTAATACTGAAGGGGTTGTCGTTTTGATGAACCCCGCTTTCCTCTGGTCACTTAATCTGGATGCCAAACTTAAGCCGGGAAAGAGCATCGAGGAATATGTTGATGATGAGGGTTTTTGTCGGCGGGTTATGGCCCTTTCGCAAGGTAATTGTCCTTCGCTTAACGACTCTTCAAGCTATGAAGTGGCTTTGCCGGACAATAAGTTTATGATGGCTGAAGGGCGCTGTATTTTAGGTGAAGAGAAAGAGTGTCTTGGGGCCGTGGTTATTCTGGTTGATATATCGGCCATGAAAGCGTTGGATCAGTTGAAATCTGATTTTGTCGCCAAAGTGTCACATGAACTGCGCTCTCCCCTTTCGACTATTCACGAACAACTGGTAATGGTCGAGAAGAAGCCGGAAAATGATGAATACCTGCTCTCCCGGGCGCGTGAAAAAACCAATGGACTTATCTCTTTGATCGGCGATCTGCTTGATCTTTCGCGAATTGAGGAGGGTCATGTTGGCGAGGAACCACAACCGATTGCAGTGGATGAGCTCTTAGAAAGTATTGTTGATTTTATTAAAGCCCAGGCTGAGAGTCGTAAACAGAGCCTCGAACTTGAACTGCCGAGTGAAAAACCCCTGCCGCCGGTGTTAGCTGATCCATTTGCACTTGAGAGTATTTTCGGTAATCTTATTGCCAATGCGATTAAATATACGCAAGAGGGAGGTTCAATCAAAGTGCGGGCGGAGTTGCTGGATAATCAGCTCCAAGTCGCTGTCATTGATAACGGTTTCGGTATGGAGGAGCGTCAGCTCGATAAGTTATTTACCAAGTTTTTTCGAATTAAGACCGAAAAAACCCGTTATATTACTGGAACCGGGCTCGGTCTCTCAATTGTCAAGAGCCTGATTGACAAGCTTGATGGTACCATCTCAGTGACGAGCCAGCCCGATCAAGGAAGTACTTTTATTGTAAGATTGCCGATTATGGAAAAGGATCATGGCTGATGTCCGATATTTTGCAAAGCTTCGCTGACCACTGTAAGTGGAATTTGTTTACCGGTCCAGAGGGTTAGAGCGTGTCTGGTCTGATACGCGAGTAAGGTTATCCCGTCCAGAAAAGAACACGGTTGTGACCGGGCCAACTCATGCCAGATATTATCTTTACTGTCGTAATTGAAATCAACCACCATGCGACATTTGGTAAGGGGCATCTGTTTGAGTCGGTGGGCCAGTTCAGGGTTTGCTTTTGCGTTTGAGACGGTCGTGGCGTTGATAACAATATCGGCAGTTTTGGTTTTTTCCAGTGCCTCCTCTAACAACATTGGCTCTCCGCCGCCTAGATACGAGGTGACATTTTCAGTTTTACCGAGGTCGCGTCCGGCAACTGTGATTTCGGGAACACCCAGCCAATGCAAAAGAAAAAGGGCACTTCTGGCGGCCCCGCCGGAGCCCAGAATCAGGGCCGAAGAACATTGTGCGGTTTTCAGGCCCGCCGCCGCCAGGGCATCCATTAGACCTAATGCATTGGTATTATAACCTTTCAAGAATTGTCCGTGACGGACAATAGTGTTGACGGCACCAATCATATTGGCACCTTCAGAGAGAGTTGCAAGCCAGGGGATGATCTTTTCCTGGTAGGGAGAACCGATATTTAGCCCGGTAAGTCCGAGTTCAATAATTTTTTGTAAGCTCTCATCAAGTTTTTCCGGGGGCGTTATAAAGCAGCTATAGTTACCCGATATACCGGCGATTTTCATTATCTCATGATAGACTTCCGGGATTTTTATGGAGGTTTGCAGCTGGCTTAATAAACCTAATGTCGGGTTTTCCCCTCTGTTGATAGGATCTACTCTATACAATGCATTATACCTCGTGCTTTGCTCCATTAAAAAGCCCTGCGTCATCGTTCGATGGGCAGGGCTTTTTAATGGAGGCTTACTCCTGTTTCCAACTTAACTTCAGCCGCTAGATTGGCTCTATGCGAAACTGCCGCGTCTATTTTTTTGGGGTTTCCTTAGGTTCCGGAGGTTTGATCCCCAATCGTTTAGCGGAGTGGTCACGACCCATATAGAAATTCAGCCACGAAGAGGTCTGCCAGAGCTGCCAGTTACACGGAGGCACCGTATAGGCGGCAATATTATCTTCCTCATGGTAGGGTTTCAACCGATCATAGGCTTGTACCCAGATACATTTCTTCTCATTGGGATAGACTTCACACCAGCCATCATTGCTGCCGCCGCAAGGGCCGTTTCTCTGGCTTTTCGGGCATTGCGACATCGGGCAGACATAGGCCGTATCAAAAAGGGCGCAGTCACCACAGTTCATACAGTTAAACATAGAGACTTTTGCCATGTGTTCACAATAGTCCATAATATGCTTCGGTATTGTCGAGTTGTCAACCCAGCCCAAGACCGGCTTTAAGATCTTGAATACCGGACTCTTTTCCTCAAAAATCAGATGGTGAGCCAGGCGTGTAAATTTATACATCAAAGGCGCTTTCGGTCGGCTTGTACGCTCGGCATAGACCTCAGTATTGAGACCGGACTCTTCATCTTTTTCAAAAAGGTAAAAACCATCATCTTGCGGATAGTCAAATTCGGCGATCAGACTTTTCCAGTTAGCAGCGAGTTCTTCGCCTTTGTCAATGATATATTCTACTTGTTCATAGGTTATACCATGACCGGCGATGTGAGCGCCCGCCATGCCCATGCCCTTGCCGATTGCATACATCTTGGCCGCTTTCAGGAACATGGCCGCTTTGCCTTTGTCGTCGGCCTTCTTCTCTTCGGCCAGCTCGGCTAGCTGTTTATCAGTAACGATACATCCGGGAATGCCGTTGCCGTTCATGAATCGGCCCGTTCCAAATGGGAGAACGTAGATGTTCATCAATACCGGGACATTAAAATTGTTAACCTTAAGCCAGGTCAGTATTTCGTGAAACTTCCGCGCATCATAGCCCAGCTGGGGAATAATAAATTTTGCCCCGGCTTCAACTTTTTTCTTGAGTTTAGCATACTGCCCCATCAATTCCGACTCAAGTTTCTTGAATGGGGAGACGCAGGCGCCAGCATAAAAATCAGTTGCTGCCAGTTTAATGGTTTTACGCATGGCTTTATGTTCAAGACCCTGATTCATCTTTTCTACCAGGCGCAGAACGTTGGGCGGGTCGAGATCAAAAACCGGCTTTGCCAGCCCTTCAAAGGCGTCGGAGCCGGAGTAGTCACCGGTCAGGACAAGCACATTTTTGATTCCTTCAGCCGCCATGCCGCAGAGCAGGCTCTCAATTTCACTTCTGTTTTTATCGCGACAGGCCAGGTGAACCAAGGGTTCCATGCCGGCTTTTTTGATCTGGACACAAAGCATTTCGGTTGAAAGGGCCGGGTTACCGCCAGGATTATCAGTGACGCTGATGGCATCAATTTTGCCGCCGGTGGCAGCTTTGGCGACGTTATCAAGAACTTCTTCATGTGCTATCTCAAAAGCACCGCGGCCCGGGATCTGTTCCCAGGTAACACAGAAATCATTGGGATCCAACAATTTGCCTTTCATGCTACTCGCCCGTTCGCCCATTCTTACCGTAATCTTTTCAGTCAGGCCGATAGTCTCCTTGAGCAGTGAGATTGAAGCGCTGTCATCGGCTGAGATGGTAATGTAATCATCTGCATCCATCTCCAGAGCTTCCTGACGGGTCCAACGCTTATCAGCGTTATCATCGCCACCCATTTCAACAATCAGCAGAGGCGTATTTTTGGTTATCCAGCCGCTCCGCAGTTTTTTATGTAGGCCATAAGCTGTGCCGCGTGATTCCAGGTAACCCAGAACAATGGCGTCGGGTCGTTCGTTGCGAGCCAGCGCCAGGCCTTCATCTTCGCTGGTCGCGCTCAAGACTTCAAATTCATCAAGACTTTTGCCGATCATCTCCTGGTAAGCTGCTTCACTGCCGATTACCAGAACTCTTGTCTTCTTATTCTCATTTTCCATCTTGGTTCTCCTGAAAACCACTTTCACTTAAGGGTTCATTTAAGTAAACCCGTAATCTGAATTTTTCAAATTATCCGATTTGATCGGAACCCAATTAATTTATTCATCTTTTCTTACCATTTGTGTTGATTTGTGTCCATTTGTGGTTCTGCTTTTTAACCACAAATGGACGCAAATTAGCACAAATTTTGCTACAGCAAATTAAAAGTGTTGACCGTTTTGGGTAACCCTTCATTAGTAGTGCGTGATACGTATTAACGCCTGTAATAGCACTGTTTTATCGTTAAAATGTTTAATTCCGGAACTTTGGGAACCTGCATCTGATGGATGCGGATTTACTGAAACGGGCCGACCAATGTGAATACTAAAGGTTTCTTGCCGCTTCTCCCACAGGTGGTAGTGATTTTTTTCTTTTGTGTTGATTCGACTACATTGTCTCTTTGTTGATAGCTGGTTTTGCGCCGACTCTTTTTTGCAAAACATGTTTTCCAGTGGGTTAATACATTCAGGAGCGTTGATCGTTGTCTCCACGATTTTTAAGAATAAATGTTTCCCCGGATTTAAAACCGGGGAAACATTCATTAGTTATTTTGAAATATTATATAGGCTTAAAGATCGAGTAAGCCTTTAACACTGTCGATGATCTGGGCTGATGAAGCTGGTTTGGGTAAATAATCATCAGCTTCCATGCTCATTCCGCCTCTGTGCGAATAACGGGTTGAGCTTACGTGTGATGCAACCGCTGTCAACATGACAATCGGAATATCGGCATATTTCGGATCACCTTTTAGTTCGGCGCAGACTTCAAAGCCATCTTTTTCCGGCATCATCACATCAAGGATAATTGCATCCGGCGGATTGCTTTTGATTTTAGCCAGTCCCTCAACCCCATCAAAAGCCTGTTCCACTTCAAAACCTTCTGCTTCCAGGTTCGCTTTCACGATGGATGAGAAGTCGGGCTCATCATCGACCACAAGAATTCTTTTTTTGTCACTCATATATCTTTCCCTCCCTCAATTAATGAAATAATGGCTCGTGAAAAAATTGAAATTTTATCCTCCCTCCTTTAAAACATGAATGGAGAGATTGGTTAGCCTTATATTGCGGCTTAATTTCAACTATTAATTTTACGAGTGCATTAAATTATGGTGCTAAAATTTCAGTTAATTTATGTTCCCAGCCAACGGTTGAAATCATAGCGCCGGCAAAGCCAGCCTCTTTCAATGCGGCCAGCATCTCTCTGGCAATATCGGTACAGGTTTTAGCTTTATCGTTTGCTTTACGAATCCGGTCGATTACCTGATCGGGAATTATAATATTGTTTTGGGTCTGTTTGATGTAGCGAGCCATGCCGGCCGATTTGAGCAGCAATACAGTCGGGATGATTTTGGTTGTTTTACGATCAATTTGTTCCAGGTAGGGTTCGATTGAGGCCACATCAAAGAGGGGTGGAGTGATTAAAAATTGGGCTCCAGCCGCAAGACTCTCTTTGCTAGTCTTGATCTCTTGTGTAAGTTCCTCACCGCAAGCTCCGGCATTGGCGGTGGCACCAAGCAAAAAGCTTGGTGCACTGCTCAAAGGGTTGCCCCCTAAATCCTCGCCCTGCTGCAAGCTTTGTGCACCTTGTAACAGTTCAACCAGGTTGAGCTCGTTGACGGCTTTAGCTTGGGGGTGATCACCAATTTTAAGATCATCTCCGGGAACTGCTATTATATTGTTAATGCCGCAAGCTCCGGCAGCCAAAAGGTCGGCTTGCAGAGCTAATTGGTTACGATCCCTGCAGTTTATCTGCATGGCTGTTTCAAGGCCTTTGTTTTGTAAAGCTATGGCTGCACCCAAGGCACTCATCCTGAGAATGGCATTACTCATTTCCGGAACGACAAAAGCATCTACCTGATCTTTAATCGGTTCGGCATGGGCAAGCATGGTGCTGATATCTGCTCCTTTAGGTGGTTCTGTCTCAACCAGGATGGCAAATTCTCCAGCTTCGAATTTGCTCTTTAAACTCATAGGTATACCCTCCAGAAAACGTAATTAATAACAGTAATAACCACAGTAAGATGGTCTGTTTTTCGACTGTGGTAACTCAATCGTTATTCTATGACGTAAAATGACGACTTAGTCAAGAAAAAAACCACAACAACTCTTGTTATATTCTCTTCCATTTTCCCGTATCTTAATAAGTCTATATAGTAAATAAAAAATAATGGATACTGGATACAAAATAAAAAAAACTTGACAGTTCTTTGTCATGGAGTTAATTAGCCTGTGATTTTTGACTCATGTAGTAATTATTCATTATACATCTTATAACTTTTTACTAGAAACGAGGATATGCAGATGAAATCTGGAAGTAATCTCGAGAAGGTGTTAACAGCGGGACATTTTGCCTTTACGGGCGAGGTTGGCCCACCTCGTGGCGCGAACACG